>DYLR01000068.1 GCA_020721975.1 Blastopirellula marina
CCCATACCGTAAGCAGCGCCGCTATCGCGGAGCCGGTGAGCATGCCGGTTTTGAGGTCTTTACGCATTTTGTCGCCTTATTACCGCAATCTGCAAAATTCTATGCCGTCTTTACTTTTGTCTTATTTGTTTTTCCAATCAGCAGAATCGGAGCGGCAATCGCAATCGACGAATATGTGCCGATTATAATGCCGAACAGCATTACAAAGGTGAAGTTGCGAAGCCCGGGGCCGCCCCAGATATACATTACCAGCACCGAAATAAGCGTTGTTGCGCCGGTAAGCAATGTTCTTGACAGGGTCTGGTTGATGCTTCTTGAAATCATATCCGCATTAAGTGTGGTAAGTCTGCCGCGATTTTCACGAATACGGTCAAACACTACGATAGTATCGTTCAGTGAATAACCTATCAGGGTAAGAATAGCCGCTATCATTGTAAGGTCTATTTTGAAGTCGCTTATAAGCAGCATTTTGCCGATTGATGTGCCTGCAATATATGTGCAGGCGGCAATCGCACCCAGTGTTATGCACGTATCGTGAACCAGCGATATAATTGAAGCTATGCCGAAGCCAAATGTGCCGAACCTGAACCAGATATACACAACAATTGCAATCAGCGAAAGTACGATTGCAATCAAGGCCTGAGTCTTGGCCTGTGAGCCGACAGACGGAGCAATTTGCGTCATTCTCGGCAGGGCGGTTGCAAGCCGGCCTGCGGCAAGAATTTTATTTTGTTCGTTCTGTTCGTAAGCCTGCTGTTCGTCCGTGGAAAGTTCCCTGAAACCGGCCTCCGGGTCAATTGATACATAAACCAGTTCGGAGAAAGTTTGATTAGGATCGGCCTGCCCGAACTGCGGCGGATACACGTCAAACGGATACCACGCAATGCCGGCCATATCGGATTTAAATCTCAGGTCGTTAAGCCTGTGATGCAATTCGTCCACTGTAACAGGCCGGTCAAATCTGCATAATATTTTCAGCCCGCCCAGATAGTCGGCAAGCTCCGGATAAGCATCAACCATTGCTTCGTCAATTTTTGAAATCGAAACAATTGAGGGGTTGATATTTTCTTTAATCAGCAGCTTGCCTTCAAAGGCTTCATGTATTGCACGGTTGACAATTTCATCGACGCTCGGCTCGGCAATGACGCAGTTTTCCCCGAAAGCATCCGTTAATATCTCACTGACCAGCGATATGTTGACCTGGCTGGTGGTGATGATGAATTGCCCGGCAGCGGCTGAATCGGCATTTACGAACAGGTTTCCAAGTCTGCCGGGATATTTCTTTTGCACTTCGAGAATTTTATTTTTAATGTCCTGCGGCGTTTTTTGTGCGTCGGTTTTAACAACCGCCGTAGTTTTGTTTGTTTCCGTAGTAGTGATTTCATACTGGGTCCTGCTTTCCTGCTGCCCGACGCTGTAAACACGGGCGGATGCAATACCGGGGTTGTTTAACTGCCGGCCTTTCCGACGTATCATATCCTCGACCTGGTCACGGTTAAGCGGCTGGTTGAGATTTATGGTTACGCTTGTGCCACCGGTGAATTCAATATCATACTTGCTGTTGGTTTGTTCGTCGCGGGTGAAAAATATCGCCATACCTGCGATTGTGATTATCACGGAAAACGTGATAAAAATTCCCCGCAGTCCCATCCAGTTAATATTCGGCACGCCGATAAGTTTCAGCATGTTCAGTTTTTCCTTCAGAATGCCTCTGTTCAGCAGTATCTGGAATATCAGTCTTGTCACAAACAGTGCAGTGAACATACTCGACGCGATACCGAGAATAAGCGTGAGAGCAAAGCCCTTTATTTCTTCCGAAGCGACCATATAAAGAATCAATGCCGTCAGAATGGTTGTTAAGTTTGAATCAAAAATCGTCATAAAGGCCTTTTGGTAACCGTTGGCAATGGCCGTTCGCAAATGCGAGCCTCGCTGCTGTTCTTCGCGTACGCGCTCAAAGATAAGCACGTTCGCATCAACGCTCATTCCTATTGTTAATATAACGCCTGCGATGCCGGGCAGGGTGAAAGTGGCATTGATAAGAGCCATAATGCCCAGTACAAACAGGATGTTCAGCACAAGAGCGATATTTGCAATCAGTCCGCCTGTCATGTAATAAATCAGCATAAACAGCGAAACGACCGCAAGGCTTATATAGCCGGCCATTATTCCCCTGTCCCTGTTGTCTTCGCCGATACTGGCGCCGATGGTTTTTTCTGAAAGCGGCGGGTCGATGAGTCTTGCCGGCAGCGAACCGGCATTGAGCTTATTGACCATATCCTGCTGTGTGGTCTGGGTGAAATCGCCCGTGATAATGCCGTTGCCGCGAATGGCCGCCTGAATAGTCGGAGCCGAAATCGCCTGATTGTCGAGCAGTATGCACAGCGGTTTTCCCATGTTATTGCGGGTGAGGTTATAAAACAGTCCTGACCCTGTCTCATTGAGACTAAATGCGATTGCTCGCCTGCCGGTCTGGTCGATATCGGGCCTTGCATTGGTGAGTTTCCACTGCTTTGAACCGTAAGACTTCAGCATTGTCTGGTCTTTTTTGTTGCTCAGCAGAACATATCGTTTTTCGGCAAACTCGCCGATAATGCCGTCCGACCTGAAACTTTCAGTATCTTCCACCTGCACCCAGACATATTCGCCGGTAGATGCGTGTTTGTGTCCGCGGGACTTGAGCTGTTCGAGCATACTCGCCGCTTCGTCCTGTGTGAGCGAACCGTCGCCGAGCGTCGGCATAATCCGGAACTCAAGAACGCCGGCTCCGCGAACCATTCGCTTTACGTCTTCCGGGCCGTCAACTCTGCCTCGCAGAGGCCTGTATTGCTCGAATGCCTTTGCAAGCGCGTCGATTTTTGCCGCCCGTTCCGGGAATTGTTTTTTAAGCTCATCAATGCCCTGTTTGCGCTGTGCCGATTTCTTGCCAAGCTCAAGCAGTTGTACTATCGTATCGACGTTCAGATTTATATCGCGAAGCCGTCCCTGGGCATTGTGATATTTGACGCTTAAGCCCTCTTTGGGGTCGGCTATCCGGTCTGCAATAACACTCCATTGTTTATAAATTTCTATATACCGGCGAAGCAAATCGACGGCATTTTTTTTCTCGACGGAAACGGCAGCAATGGAGTTGGCGTCTGTTGCTCCGAGATACCGGCCGATGGCGTCGGTAAGACCGTTTGCGTCGAGACCCGCCCACGACGGAAGCATATTTGCTATGCTGTTGGCGTCGAGATTTTCTTTTTGCAGCAGAATTTTAATGCTGTCAATATCTTTTTGCAGTTCATCTGATTTTGTCCTTGCCTTTGAAAGTTCGTCATAAGCCTTTGTCAATTCGTCCAGTATCGCGGCACGCTGTTTGTTGTCGCCGGCCAGTTTTTTGAATGTTTCATCCCGCTGTGCCGGCTCGGATTTCAGCACGCGGCGAATAACGGCCGGATTTATATTGTCTTTTTCAATTTCTTCGAGAGCCGCATCATAAATCCTGCGTTTCTGGCGGGCGTCTTCGGTTGCCAGCGGCACCTGGATTTCTACTCGCGTATCGCCCTGCGGACGCATCACTATATTTTGAATATTTCCCGGGTCTATTCGGCGCATCAGTATAGGCACCATTCGCTGTGCCAGTCCGTCAACCTCGCTGGGCTGAAGGCCGATAGTGTCGATTTCATAAATCAGACTTGTGCCGCCGGCCAGGTCAAGACCCGGCTTGAGAGTCTTGCCCGGCGGATACAGCACAGATGCAAAAAAGACTATCAAAACAACTATCGAAATCAAACCGATTCGGACAACCTGCTTATCCATATTTTTTCCTGTAAGTTCAACTTAATAGACTTTTAGTTATTTCTGTTCAATTACACGACCCACCGCACTTGGCACGATTCTTACTTTGGTGTTGTTGGATTCGTCAATCTTGATGGTTACTTCATTCTCACCGACTTCAAGCACCGTGCCGAGTATTCCCCCGACAGTCTGAATTCTGTCGTTTTTCTTGAGATTTTTAATCATCTGCTGCTGCTGCGCCTTTTGTTTTTGCGGGCCGCGAAGCATGAAAAAGTAAAACACGATGATAATCAGAATAAACGGCAGCATCTGTATCCAGGGATTGCCTCTGTGAGCAGGAGCATTGCCGCATGTGCTGTTTGCATCGCCGGGGGTTTGCTGAACCGCCGTTGTTTGTTTTACATCGACAGCCTCAATTACTTCGCCGCTCTGTGCCGTATTTGAATCCGCCTGTGCCAGTATCCATAAACTTTTCATTTTTCATCCTTAAATTCAATGTTTTTAATTTTCCGCCCGCTGTTTATTTTTATCTTCTTCGCCGTAAAGTTTCCTTGCCGCGATTATCGCCTGCGCCGACCATTCGTCAAAATCGCCTGTTTCTATATGACGCCGTATTTTTTGAGTAAGTCTTTGAAAATATCTTATATTATGTATCGAAAGCAATATCGGGCCGAGCATTTCACCGACATTAAAAAAGTGCCGGACTGCCGCCCTCGAAAAATTCCTGCAGCAATGGCAATCACAATTCTGCTCAACAGGCCCGGCATCGTCGGTATATATGCTGTTTCGCAGTCTCATCGGTCCTGCCGCCGTGAATGCAAAGGCATTTCTGCCGTTCCGCGTCGGCAGCACACAGTCGAACATATCAATTCCGCACCGTACGGCCGCTATTATATCCGCCGGCATTCCCACGCCCATCAGATATCGCGGCCTGTCGTCAGGCAGCAGCGGGGCGGTATGCTCAACCGTACAAATCATATTTTCATGGCCTTCGCCCACACTCAAGCCGCCTATGGCATAACCCGGAAAATCAAGTTTAACAAGTTCCCCGGCACAACTGCTTCGCAAATCAAAATCGGTTGCGCCCTGTACTATGCCGAATAAATGCTGTTCGGTTCTGCCGTGTGTTTTTTTGCATACGGCAGCCCATTTTACCGTTCGCTCCACGGCTTTTGCAACAGCGGCTCTTTCACATGGCCAGGGCGTACATTCGTCAAAGCACATTATTATATCTGCGCCGAGAATATTTTGCGACTCTGTGGCGGTTTTCGCGTCGAGATATATCTTTTTGCCGTCAATATGGCTTGCGAATTCCACGCCGTCGTCGCCGATGCGGTTCAGTTCTGCCAGCGAGAAGACCTGATAGCCGCCGCTGTCGGTGAGCATCGGTCCGTGCCAGGCGGTAAGATTATGCAGTCCGCCCAGATTTTTAATGGTTTCCACACCAGGGCGTAAAAGCAAATGATACGTGTTGGCAAGTATCATTTGACATTCGCATTCAAGCAGCATCGCAGGCAGAATTCCCTTTACCGTCCCTCGTGTGCCTACCGGCATAAAGACCGGCGTTTGCACCTCGCCGTGAGCCGTTCGCAATATTGCGGTTCTGGCAGAAGTATTTTTTGCCCTGGTTTTTATCTCAAAGTGATTCATATCGACGGCTCAATAAATTTTTTCGAGTTTTGCCGCGGGATAATAATGCCGCAGAATTTTGCGATAGTCTGCGCCTTTTGCCGCCATTCGCTGCGCGCCGCACTGACATAACCCCACGCCATGTCCGAATCCGCGGCCTTTATAAAAAAGCGCTTTGCCGTTTTCTATTTTAATGTCGAATGCGGCGCTGCGGATTTTGTTGCCGGTCGGGTCAACTGCAAGCCGGAAATCCTCGCCTCGCAAAAGAGCGTCGCTGACGCCGTCGCTGCCTGTAAGGCGGACCATTGTAATCCTTTGAAACCGCCCGTAATCGCTGGCGCGCTTTATCAGAATTTGTTTTATGTCGCCAAGTTTCTTCAACGACGAATATCGCGCGATAATCCTGCGGGATATATCGTTGATGTCGTATTCCACCGGCGGCCATTTGTAAAATTCCTTTTGCGCGACATATCTGCAAAACCGGCATCTTACGCCCGGCACCACCCCGGCCTGTTCGCCGAAGACCATTGCCGCATCTTCAGTGTGTCCGCCGCATACGCTGGCATAATAAGCCGGAAGTATTTGCCTTTGTTCCTTACCGTCACGATAAGTCAAAACTGTTCCGAGCGTCTTTTTTATAGCCAGTATCGTCCTTGTGCTTTCTGCGGCAATACCGGCATAAACCTGATTGGCCTGCGTGCGCGAAAGGTCATAATTCCGCGATACGCCAAAGCGTCTGGTTATATGCATTGCATAGCTTCTTGCGGCGACGGCCTGTGCCTGTAATGCGTCGAATTCCCAGTAGTCGGGCATTTCAGCTCCGATTACCCCCGCAAGATACTGCTCAATCGGCAGATAATTTATCGCCTGAAATGTGCCGCTGTTCACATCGGCAATCAGTTTCAGCCTGCCGCGAAATCGCTGTCCGTTAAGGGTGAATATTCCGTCTGACGGCATAATGCTGATGTTGCCCGGCCTGTAAGATTCCGTTCCGATTTGCCAGCCGTTGGCATCACAGACCGCGTAAACATCTCCGCGGGTCCTGCTGAACCGGCAAAGCATAACGTCGTTGTCGTCCAGCAATTCAAAATCGGACTCAACGCGAAACATACATTTGTTTAATTTGTCAAAGAGCAAAACCCTGATTACCGGCCCCGAATGCACATCTGCAATATCAAAACCAAACGGCAGGGCGTCGGCACTTTTGCCGGGTCTCCAAAAAACAAAAAAAACTGCTGCGAGAACCAAAACCGCCGCGACAATTAAAAATTTTGCATGCCGCGACGACAGGATAGACAATATCATAATTTCACTGCCGCTTAAAATATTGCGGCGTCCCGTTCTTTCAGAGCCGCAAATGTTAGTGAGCGGTCCAAATCTTAATCGAGTTTTTTTAGACTAAGCCCGATAGAATCGAGCATTTTTTTGATTTCATCGAGGCTGGTAACTCCGAAATTTTTGCAGCCGAGCAGTTCGGCATCGGTTTTCTGAACAAGCTCACCGATTGTGTTTATATTCAGCTGCTGCAGGCATTTCTTGGCGCGCACCGAAAAGTTAAACTCGTCTATTGAGCGGGCAAGGTCGGCATTTTCCTCGACAGGCTCTTCCTCGATTTCGTCCTTGTCAGGTCTCGGATGTCCTTCTACGGCCTGGCCAAGATATAATCCCTTGCTGTCGAGTATGGTATTTATTTCATGCAGACTCGTTTCTCCAAAGTTCTTGTAGGCAAGAAGCTCCGCTTCGGTGATTTTCAGCAGATCACCGAGCGTATTGATACCCATTTTCTTCAGACAATTTCTGCTTCGTACCGAAAGTTCAAAGTCCGAAATCGGGGTTTCGAGTATTTTATTTCTATTGTCGCGGGACTTTTGCAGCTCTTCATCGAAAACCATCGTCATTGAGCTTTCAATGTCTTTCATAAACAGAATTGCCCGCTGGTGATTGGGATGATATTTCAGTATTTTTTCAATACACCGCTTTGCTTTTTGGTATTCGCCTCTGTCTTCATACAGCACCGCAAGGTTAATCAAAGCGCTGACGTGTACCGGTTTTTCGCCGGCCAGCTGGAGATAATAATCCTCTGCCATTTCCTCGTCGCCGCGAAGGTCGCACAGATACGCAAAATGAAACATTGACTTGCGGTGTTCAGGTGAAATATCCAGCGCCTTGCTGTATTGTTCCAGCGCCGTTTTATAATCGCCAGCAGCCTGATAGCAGCGGCCAAGCTCATAGTGATATTGTGCGCTGAGATTCTCAAAATTACCGCATAACTTGAATTGTTCAAAAGCCTTATCGACCTTCCCTGCGTCGCGTAATACCGCCGCTGTTTCAAGATGCACGAGCAAAGCCTCTGCCTGATGCTCTTTGGCTTTGTTCAGGGCATCAACAGCCATGTCAAAATTGCTGTTGCGTCTATATGCGTACGCCAGCAGAATAAATTTCTCTTTGTCGTCGGGAGCGGAATTCAAACATTCGATTGCGGCAGTCCAGTTTGAAAGAATACAGTTTGCTGCTCCCTTTGCCAGTGCCGATGCACCGGTTTGCCTGGTGAGCTGTTCACTGAAGGCAATCCTGCTTTTTTCGCTTGAATTAATCTGGTCTGCCAGCTGCTGAAGCTTGTCTATGGAAGGCAGAGTTTGGCCGAAAAGGTCTATATTTTGTTCACAAACTGCGGCCATTGGTTATGCTCCTTGGGTAAAAATAACTATTTTAGATATATTATATGTTTGCCAACCGATTAAACGTAAACGCGGTATTATAATGCCTTTGCCGGACTATGCAAGGCCATTTTAAGGAATAGATTGTTATATCAGGTTATATAAGGTATGGTATAACTAAAAGAGATTGGGACAAAAACAGAAACATCTAACCCATCTTCTACACCTTGATTTTGCAACTCTTTTCCATGGTGTGAGTTGCGCGCAGGCGAATTGCTCTTGGCACTACAAATCCGCTAGTCTCAAAAAAAGACGCAAAATTATATGAGCCTGAACACGCTCTGTCTTCTGATGCCAATCGGATTCCTGGCGGCCGGCAGATTGCCTGATTATATGACGGTCCAGGCAATTATACCCGCAAAGAGCTGTGCGTACCAGTTGCCCACCTCGATTTTATCGGCATATTTAGCCTGTGCAAATATGCGTTTATCACCCCAGTCAACAAGACCGCCGACCCAGTGCGGAGCAACATCTGACGCAAAAGCGGCAGTTCGTCCCCTGCCGAATTCCCCCAGCACCAAAAGCGGGTCTGGCTCGCCGGGCTGAAATTCAAATTCGCCAAACCGCCGGACTATTTTCATCGGCCTTGCCTGCAGAACAACCTGCCCCTCCGGTTTGGCTTTGAACCTGTTATAGCAGCCGATATTGGGCGGACAATCGTCAAAAGGCAAATCCTGCGTTATTTCATTATCGAGCAGTTTTTCAACAAGACAGCCCTGCGGACAGTTGACACGGTCGTCGCTGTCGGACATTACTACGGGCAAAATCTCGGTTAAAACGGTTTTATTGTACCCACCTGCCGCACCTGTGAACGATTCCCATCCGCCGAGCATAACGAAGCCGGAACCATGAAGAACCTTCTCGGCAATTATATTAAGCTGTTCTTTGGAAAAATTGACCGAGGGGTAATCGCTGATAACAATGCAGCGGTAATTGCCGTCAAGGTCGGCGTCTTTGAAGCGGTAATCGGAAGGAAAATAATCGAATTCAAAGCCGAAATGCGTCAAAATGCCTGCCGGATAGGCCGCAACAGAGGTTAAAGATGTATCGCCAAGATATAGAATGGATTTTTTCATCGCTGCAAGTATAATAGTTCCGTTTATTTTTACAACTTTTTTACCTTGCAACAGTTTAGCCAAATGGGAAAAAGGGTACAGGCACGTCTGGCCGCGTAAAAACGCGGCTGCGATTGTGCCAGCCCCCATTTTTCTACATTCTAAAACAGGTGGTTAAAATATTGCTTAATTGGAGCATCAGAAAATGTTAAAGGGTAATGTGATAGTCGGACAAAGCGGCGGGCCGACAAGCGTAATCAATGCATCGCTGTGCGGAGTTGTTCAGGCGGCAGGCAGATGCGCCGGCATTGGTAAAATTTTCGGCATGAGATACGGAATCGAAGGCTTTATGAAGGATATGCTTGTCGATTTGAGCGGACAAAGGCCCGAAGTAATCGAAGACCTGAAAACAACGCCTTCCAGCGCACTTGGTTCGTGCAGACACAAACTTAAAGACGACGAACTCGGCAGGGTATTGGAATGTCTTAAAAAGCATAATATCCGTTATATGTTCCTTATAGGCGGCAACGACACAATGGACACCATTCACCGCATCGAGGCTTATGCCAAAAGCATGGGCTATGAAATGTCCGGCGTAGGTGTGCCCAAAACTGTTGATAACGACCTTTACGGCACGGACCATACTCCTGGATTTCCAAGTGCCGCAAGATATATCGCCCTGAGCGTAAAACAGGCTGGAATTCTCGCCCGCGATATGCAAAAGGTTGACCAGTTTGTGGTTTTTCAGACCATCGGACGCGAGGCCGGCTGGCTTGCTGCGGCATCGGCGGTTTTTAAGGACGAGCCTGATGAAGCCCCGCACATAATTCTTATGCCTGAACGAAAATTTGATAAGGATAAATTTTTGGCAGCAGTGAAAAGGACATATAATAATTATGGATTTGTAAGCATCGTCTGCGGCGAAGGAGTTACTTATCACGACGGTACGCCGATTTCGGCCTCGCA
>DYLR01000069.1 GCA_020721975.1 Blastopirellula marina
ACTTTGCGCGAACACGGCAACTTTGAGGTACGTAAACTCAGGTGGGACGACGCGGCGGAGAAATGCGCAAAACTATATGAAGAAGCCCTGACGGGCAGGTAAGACCGCATCCGACCGATATTATATGGAATTGAAAAACTAAGACTATGGCATCGGTTTGTTTTTATTTTCAGGTGCACCAGCCCTGGAGGCTGAGGCATTATACGGTTTTTGACCGCACCCAGGATTATTTCGACGAACACAAAAACGCTGAAATTTGCCGGAAGGTCGCACGCAAGTGCTATCTGCCCACCAATCGTCTTATTCTGGAGCTTGTGGAGCGTCATAATGGCAGGTTCAGGGTATCATACAGCATTACAGGGACCATTCTTGAGCAGCTTCAGAAATATGCGCCGGAGGTAATAAGCACCTTTGACGCACTGGCAAGGACGGGCTGTGTTGAATTTTTGGCAGAAACTTATTATCACAGTCTCAGCTTTCTGTATTCAAGACAGGAATTTAAGCAGCAAATAGCAAAACACAGCGAGCTAATGCTCAGTTTGTTTCATCAAAGACCCCGGGTTTTCAGAAATACCGAGCTGATTTACTGCAATGAACTGGCCATGGCGATTGATGAAATAGATGAATTTGACGCAATAATCACCGAAGGAGCGGACCATATTCTCGGCTATCGCAGTCCCAATTTTGTATATCAGCCGCCAAACTGCAACCGTGTGAAGCTGCTGATGAAAAACTACAGATTAAGCGATGACATAGCTTTTCGTTTCAGCAATCGCGGCTGGAGTCAGTGGCCGCTTACCGCGGACAAATTTGCACAATGGGTCAATCAGGTCAACGGCAACGGGCATGTCGTGAATCTTTTTATGGATTATGAGACTTTCGGCGAACATCAGTGGGAAGATACGGGCATTTTTGATTTTATGCGATATCTGCCGGAATATGTCCTGTCCCACCCCGACAATGATTTCAAGACGCCAAGCGAGGTGATAGCGGCGTATCCTGCCCTCGGTACTGTTGACGTGCCTCATATAATAAGCTGGGCGGATACCGAACGCGATTTGTCGGCCTGGTTAGGCAATTCAATGCAGAGCAACGCCCTGCATGAGCTTTACAGGCTTGAAAATAAAATTAAGCAGACTGCGGATGAAATACTGCTCAGTGACTGGCGTAAATTACAGACGTCGGATCATTTTTATTATATGTGTACAAAATATTTTTCAGACGGCGATGTACATAAATATTTCAATCCCTACAATTCGCCTTATGACTCCTACATTAATTTTATGAACGTAATAAGCAATATCTCTAAACGGTGCGACGACATACTGAAAAAAAACAAGAAGGAAATGGAGGGCAGACCACAGCATTCAGGAGTCGGCAGTTAGGAGAGCTGAAAACAGTACATTGGAAACAAAAAACATAGCATAATGAAGTGAATTGCTCAAGCAAAGGACTGCAAATGACGATTCTGGCCATGAACAGGCGCACTAAAACGATTTGCGGAGAATCGCGGGGTATTCAGCCTTCGCGTATCGAGGCGATGCTCAACAGCGAATGGCTGCTCACAAACCGCAGGGCAGGATTTGCAAGCGGCACAGCCGCAGGATGCAACACACGCCGTTATCATGGCCTGCTGGTCGGCTCACTCAATCCTCCGGCCAATCGCATAATGGCTCTGTCGGCCTGCTTTGAAACAGTCAAAGACCACACAGGCGAATATAGCATCAGCCGGTTTGAGTTTCCCGGTGAGCCGCTCCAGGACGAGGATATGTGGCATCTTGCAGGGATACGAAAAGATATCGGGGTGCATTTCGATTACTGTCTGCAGCACTGCCGGCTCACCAAAAGTATTTACCTGGCATCAGATGTTGACGTAGCGGCAATAGTATATGATTTCGGTCAGGTCGAGAGGGAATTTGAATTTGAGGTGCGTCCGCTGGTTGCCATGCGGGATTTTCATTCGCTCCAAAAAAGCACGGCTCTGCTGAACTGTCAGTGGCATCAGGAAGGTCTGATTATTACCGGCAATTACGGACTGGGGGAAATGTTCATTCTGGCCGAACAGATGGGCTGGAAGGACGACCCGCAGTGGTGGTACAATTTCGAATATCGCGTCGACCGTCTGCGAGGACAGGATTATCAGGAGGATTTGTGGTCGCCGGGCTTTTACCACTGCTGGATTGACGGCGCAAAAAAAATCGTATTATGGGCCAGCTTTGCACAGCAAAAATCCGTTGCACAGGCGGCAGGGCTTGATATTGATGTGGTTCGGGATGACCTGCTGCTGCGGCGAAACAGCGTTTTAAAGTCGCTGAAAAGCAGAGACGGCATTTCACAGAATATGGCCCTGGCCGGCGATAATTTTCTGATTGAGCGCAAAATTCACCATTCAAATTATAATTCGATTATAGCGGGTTTTCCATGGTTTGGCGACTGGGGCAGAGACACTTTTATCTCGCTGCCGGGACTGCTGCTGTACACCGGCAGATTCAAACAGGCTATGTCCGTTCTGCGGGGCTGGACTGAGGCAATCGATGAGGGAATGATTCCAAACTTTTTTGACGACTACGGCGGCAACTGTGCTTATAACAGCATCGACGCCACGCTGTGGTACATACACGCAGCCTTTGAATATCTGCGGTTAAGCGGCGACAAACAGGGCTTCAGTTCGGAACTTATGCCGGTAATCCGCTGGATGGTAAATTCATATAATAACGGCACAAAATATTGTATCAGAGCCGACGAAGATCTGCTTATAACCGGCGGCGATGAGCAGACACAGCTCACGTGGATGGATGCGAAATTCGGTGATGTTGTTTTTACGCCGAGATTCGGCAAACCGGTTGAAGTAAATGCATTGTGGTACAGCATACTGAAACGAATAGCGGAATTTTATGAGGAGCGAGACACCGCCAGGTCGCACTCATTCGCACATCGCGCGGCAATAGTGGCCGAGAATTTCCGAAATCTGTTCTGGAACAGGGAAATCGGCTGCCTGTACGACTGCATCAGGCCGGACGGCACAAAAGACCCCGCTGTAAGACCGAACCAGATTTTCGCAGTATCGCTCGCCGACGATTTGCTTACGGACGAACAAAAACGCGGCGTAATGGAAATTGTGCAAAAAGAACTGCTTACTCCCTACGGCCTGCGAACGCTCAGCCCGCGAGACCCGCGGTATATAGGACAATATGAAGGTACGCAGGCACAACGCGATGCAGCTTATCATCAGGGTACCGCCTGGCCGTGGCTGATGGGGCATTTTGTTGAGGCGTACCTGCGAACTTACGGCACAAACAACAAAACAAAAAACGTATGCCGCGATTTTATTCAGCCGCTGATTGAACCATTCCAGAAGGAAGATTACATCGGCAGTATAGCCGAGATATATGACGGCAGTGAGCCGCAAAGACCAAAGGGCGCATTTGCCCAGGCCTGGAGCGTAGCAGAACTGCTCAGGGCGTATGTAATGGTAAATTCATAAAAATTCCAGCGGCCCTCTTCGGACGGACCGCAGAAAATTGTCAGCCCCGACACCTGCCGCCGGGGGCGGATTTTCGCAAAGTCGTGATTACATTATACCGATAACCCGCAGAACTGGCCTGCGGGCTGACGGATACGCCGTCATACCGACGGCTAAACACAAAAGAAAACATCCAACATACAACCAATAACCAATTTTCAATAATCAAACAACCGTTTCGCAGAGATATTGGTTATTGAATTTTGAGTATTAACCGCATGTTGTGTTATTGGATGTTTCTTTTTTTGTTATCGTGCTACATTTATTCGCGGGTTATAAAAGTCATATCTGCCCTGATTTTGTGCCTGCACTAATCTTAAAATCGGAAATGAAAACCCTGTCAAAATCAAAAACATTGTTAAAGTCTTCGATTCTGTCATCGGGCTGAGCAGACATATATTTGTTTTTCACCAGCATATAGACTATTTCGCCGAAATCCCGCGTTGTATGCACATTCCATTGATTAAGCACCAGTTTGGCAAGCATTCCCCATTTTTGGACAGCCAGCTCTGCCAGACCAAGGCTCAGCTCTTTGCCGGTAATATGTCTCGGCACGGAATCTTTACCGGTCTGTTCCTGAATTTTTCGGACAGTAAAGCCAAGACCCTGATGAACAAAATGCAGCGCTCTTGCGTTATAACGTCCGTCAAGCAGAGCAATATTTTCCAGACTTTTCGGGATATTCATAAACACAACTTATAAGAAACAGGAGTTCAATCACAGATTACGCTGATTACACAGATTAAAAGACTCTAATTTTTATTCCACAGTTACCGATTTTGCAAGATTTCTGGGTTTGTCAACGTCATGGCCGCGATGCACCGCTGCGTGATAAGCCAGCAATTGCAGCGGCACAACCGTCAACAGCGGCTGCAGCGGCTCAGGAGCATCGGGTACGGTTATCAGATGATCAGCATACCGGCGGATATTTTCGTCGCCTTCCGTGGCTACAACTATCGTCTTTCCGCCCCGAGCGCGAACCTCCTCGATATTGCCTATAATCTTATCATACTGGCTGCACTGCGTGGCAATAAACACTGCGGGCATCCGATTGGTTATTAGTGCAATAGGTCCGTGCTTCATTTCAGCGGCCGGCAGACCTTCTGCGTGAATATAACTTATTTCCTTGAGCTTCAGCGCACCTTCCAGTGCAACAGGATAATTAAACCCTCTGCCGAGGAACAGCCAGTTTTCGTTATCTGAGTTTTCTGCAGCTATTCTGCGGATATGGTCGTTCTGTTCAAAAATCTGCGATATCTTATCCGGTATTGCCGCAAGTTCTTCAATATAATACTTTGCGTCATCGCCGCTCAAATGCCGTCGTCTTGCCAGTTCGATACCGAGCATCATCAATACTGCTACCTGGGCTGTGAATGCCTTGGTGCTTGCCACGCCTATTTCCGGGCCGACGCGGAGATAAACACCGGCATCCGTCACTCTTGCTATCGTCGAGCCTACCACATTTACTATGCCAAGCACCGTTGCCCCTCGATCTTTTGCCAGCTCGATGCTCGCCAAAGTGTCCGCTGTTTCGCCGGACTGGCTTATCGCCACAACGACCGTATGGTCTTCGATAATCGGATTGCGATAGCGGAACTCCGATGCGTATTCGGTTTCCGTAGGTATTTTGGCAAGCTGTTCAATTGCAAATTCACCCACAAGCCCTGCGTGCCAGGCCGTGCCGCAACCCAGCAGAATAATCCTGTGCGTACGGGTAAGTTCTCGTGTCAGATTGCTCAGGCCGCCCATCACAATTCTGCCGTTGCGAAGGTCGAGTCTGCCTTTAAGGCATTGCCGCAGCGATTCCGGCTGCTCAAATATTTCCTTGAGCATATAATGCTCATAGCCGTTAAGATCTATCGCCTCCAGCGAAAATTCAATCTGCTTCAGTTCCTTGCTTATGACGATATTGTCAATTGTCTTGGTGCGGAAGCCTTCGGGGGTTACCGTAACCATTTCATTGTCGGCAAGATATATCGCCTGCGTAGTATGTTCGACTATAGCCGCGGCATCCGACGCAAGCACAAATTCATTTTCTCCCACTCCAAGAATCAGCGGACTGCCTTTTTTAGCTCCTATGAGCATTTCAGGATAATCGCTGCACATTATCGCCAGACCGTAAGTACCGACCAGCTCATGCAGAGCCTGCTGTACGGCCCATTCAAATTTGTTTTGATTTTTGAGCCGGCTGCTGCCATTTTCAGCGCGATTTTCATAGATATAACCGATAAGATTGGAGATTATTTCCGTGTCGGTTTCACTTACAAATTTTACCCCCTGCTCCTGTAGCCATTTTTTGATGGTCGCATAATTTTCGATAATGCCGTTATGTACAACGGCAATTCTGCCGGTATAGTCGAGATGCGGATGGGCGTTAATCGTATTCGGCTCGCCGTGGGTTGCCCAGCGTGTATGGCCGATGCCTATGGTTTCATTGCTGCACGGCGCATCGAGCATAGCTTCCAAGGCACTGATTCTGCCGGAAGATTTTTTTACTCGGATTGCCCCGCTTGCCATCAGACCGATGCCTGCCGAGTCATACCCGCGATATTCAAGCCTTTTAAGACCTTCTATAAGTATTGGCTGGGCGACTTTTTTCCCGAGATAAGCAACTATTCCGCACATTATGTAATCCTTTCTATATCCATAGAGCAATCAAAGTATATCGGCAAAAACTGACGTACAACAAATAATATTTGCTCAATGACCGATAATTATATATAGAGACCTGCCTTATAGCCAGAAAATGACATGGAAAATACCACTGGCAAAAACCCATTTATTCTGATATAATAGTGTGTTTGTCTGATCCGGATAATGATTCTATTTACCGTAACAATACGGGGTGTAGCTCAGCTTGGCTAGAGCGCCTGGTTTGGGACCAGGAAGTCGTAGGTTCAAATCCTATCACCCCGAGTGCCTTTTAGGCAGGTAAATAATTAACACGTTTACCTGTATTGACCCGCTTACGAGGAAATGTGATCATAGTATTCAAGGGTATGAGGATAACTTGCCCACAACCTTTGGGGCGATAATAATTTCTTTCTTTGCGGTCTCTGTGTTCTCCGTGGCTAAAAAAATCCGTGTTAATCCGCGTAAATCCGCGGTTAAACATCCAGCTTTTCGCGCAGATAATTTTTCAACTGGCCAACAGCGATTCTTTCCTGTTTCATACTGTCGCGCTGGCGGACGGTAACGGTATCATCTTCCTTTGTCTGGCCGTCAACGGTAATGCAATAAGGTGTGCCGGCCTCGTCCTGGCGGCGATAACGTCTGCCGACGGCGCCTTTTTCATCATAGAAACACGTGAAATATTTTTTCAAATCGTCATATATTTTCATCGCAATTTCCGGCATGCCGTCTTTTTTGACCAGCGGGAATATTGCCGCCTTAATCGGCGCAAGGGCAGGATGAAAACGCAGCACATTACGAATTTCGCCGTTTGCCTCGTCTTCGTCGTAAGCGTCAACCAGAAACGCAAGCGTACTGCGGTCGATACCGGCGCTCGGCTCGATTACATAAGGCACAAAACGCCGTTTTTTTTCCTCGTCAAAATAACTCAACGGGCCTTTAAGCCAGTCCTCGGCTTCTTCTTTGAGAGAAATTTTGCTCAAATCGCCGTTTTTTTCGAACCAGTCATTGAGCGTGCGTATTCCGCGCTGATGCTGCCGCAGGTCAAAGTCGGTTCGGTTGGCGATACCTTCAAGCTCCTGCCAGTCGCCGGAGCCGAACGGAAATTTATATTCAACATCAACACAACCTTTTGCATAATGCGCAAGTTCATCTTTGGAATGTTCCCGCATGCGCAGATTTTCCTTTTTAATGCCGAGACCAATGTACCAGTTAAACCGGATTTCCTTCCATCTGGCAAACCATTCGTCGTCCGTACCTGGTTCGCAGAAAAATTCAAGCTCTGCCTGTTCAAATTCGCGTGTACGGAAAATAAACGCCTTTGTTGTAACCTCGTTTCTGAAACTTTTGCCGATTTGCGCTATTCCGAACGGGATTTTAACTCTTGTACTGTCAAGCACATTTCGGAAGTTGGCAAAGATTCCCTGTGCCGTTTCCGGTCGCAAAAACAGCGTCATCGAATCGTCAGCGTTTGCGCCCATTTTCGTTTCAAACATAAGTCGAAACGGCATCGGGTCGGTAAATTGGCCAATGGTTCCGCAGGCGGGGCAAACCTTTTTGCTCAGATTTTTCGCATCGGCCATCGCGGTTTCCACCGGCACATGGGCGGCGTGTTCTTCTGTGTGGTTTTTGAGATGGTCAACACGGCTGCGCGTGTTGCATTTTTTGCACTCGGCAATAATGTCGGCAAATTTATCAGCGTGTCCGGAGGCCTTCCAGACCAGCGGATGCATAAGTATCGAGCAGTCCAGCCCTACCACATCATCGCGCATCTGCACGGTGCTTTTCCACCACGCATTGCGGACATTGCGTTTCAACTCCGCTCCGAGCGGACCATAGTCATAACAGCTTGCCAGGCCGCCGTAAATTTCGCTGGACTGAAATATGAACCCCCGCCTTTTGCACAGTGATACGATATCGTCGAGTTTCGTAATCTTCGCCATAAAATCCTTACTATATCCTTTATAATAATAAATCCGGCAGACGGAACAGTAATCTGCTACTGTTTCTCCAGGGTTATCGTGTGTCTCGCCGTGAAGTCGGGATTTGTGGCTAAATTACCCTCATATTCCTTGTGGCCGTCTTTTTGTATTTTGACGTGCACCATTCCAATTTTAGACGACAGCAACTGCCTGTCTTCAGGCGATTTGCCGGTATAAGAAAAACCTTCCAGCACCTTAACGGACTGTTCTTTTACAGGCGTCATACCGAGAAATATTGAATTCTGGGTGACCGGGTCAATCTGCCATACTTTGGCATTGGCAGGCTCGGTGTTAATCGTGATTTTCCTCAGCGCCCACTGATAGCAGCCGCTTACATAAAGACAAGTCAACAGACAAATCAGCACAAATGCCTTATTTTTCATACGAT
This sequence comes from Blastopirellula marina, assembly GCA_020721975.1. GTDB lineage: Bacteria > Planctomycetota > Phycisphaerae > Sedimentisphaerales > UBA12454 > DYLR01. Next base: position 8,525 of record DYLR01000069.1, read on the forward strand.
AATCTCCAAAATACGGTTAAAACCACCTTTTTCATTTTAAAAGGTTATAAACATCCGATTTTAAAATCAAGTGTAAAAATCCTGGAGCTTCAGACATTGACGATTTGGCAGACTATCTGTTCATGTGTTTTATTGCGGCAGTCAATCACAACGTCAGCCCATTTACGGTATAACGGCATCCGCTCGGCATAAAGCTCATCAAGACTTTGTCCCTTGCGCATCACCACGCCGCGAACATTGAGATTGGTAAGCCGCTGTCTTATCGTTTCCAGCGGCAAATCAAGATGCACAATCAGCCCGTTGTTTTTTAAATGTCCCATTGCCGAATCGCTGTATATTACGCTGCCGCCTGTGGTGATTACCGCCCTGCGAACGTCTATACAGCAGACATGCTGCTGCTCAATTTGGCGGAATTTCTCCAGTCCGTCATTGTCAATAATATCCTGCAGGCTGCGTTCCAGCAGAGCCTGGATAAAAACATCGGTATCAACAAAGAACCGCCCCATCGCCTTGGCAAGCAGCACACCAACGGTACTTTTTCCTACGGCAGGCATCCCCACAAGCACAATATTTTTATCGGAATTCCTCAATTTATTTTCTTTTTGGGTATCGGCAGACCTAAATATTCAAGCACTTTTTGCACATCCTGCCAGACCCTTTGGCGATTTTCATAAGAATAGTTGCGCAGCAGATATGCCGGGTGATAAGTGGGCATAAGTTTTATTGGCGCACTGTTGTCATCAATGTAGTAATCCTGCATAATGCCCCGCAGTTTTCCAATGGCCTGTTCAGTTTTGAGCAATGTTCTTGCTGGGTGTGCGCCAAGAGCAATTATCACGTCCGGCTTAATCAGGGCAAGCTGGCGGTGCAGGTACGGCGTGCAGGCGATAATTTCAGCAGGTCTGGGGTCGCGGTTATCCGGCGGTCTGCACTTAATGATATTACATATAAACACATTTTCCCGCTTCAGACCCATCGCGTTAATTATATCCGTAAGCAGTTTGCCGGCTCTGCCGACAAAGGCAAGTCCCTGTTCATCTTCATCGGCTCCCGGCGCTTCCCCGACAAATACGATTTGCGCATTTGGATTGCCTTGTCCAGGCACAGGGTTTTTCCGCAAAGCCCCCAGTTCGCAAAGGCGGCAGGTCTCTATCTCGCCTGTAATTTTTTCAAGGCTGTCCTGCGACAAATCTGTCTGCGGTTCGGCAATACACAAAGACTGCCGCGATTTGCCCCTGGGCGAAAAACCGGCAAAAAAGGCGTCCATCTCGGCGTACTGGCCGGCAATTTTTCTTATATTTTTCTGGTTCAGCATTGTTTGCGGATTTTATAGTCCGGACGGGCTTATGGCAAATAAAAACAAATTTTATTTAACAATCGCGGAAAGACTTTATAAAATTTAGTAACAACTTTAGCCGGATGCGTAAAAAAGGGTACAGGCACGTCTTGCGGCGTAAAGACGCCGCTGCGCTTGTGCCAGTCCCCATTTCCCCGCATTACCAAACATACGGCTAATGTGTTACTAAATTTATAGTAAGCGTTCACTCAATTTTGATTTGTTGAAATAATATTTTAGTAAAAGTTTTC
>DYLR01000070.1 GCA_020721975.1 Blastopirellula marina
ACCATTGCTGTCTGCCTGCGCTGCAGATGTACCTGTCGGCAAAGTTGCGTCCGCCGATTTCCGCACGCACTCTCATATCGTCCAAATGCTCGCCGTGCGAAATATCGACCACCGTACCGGCAGGAGCGTCAAGGTCGATATCGAGCATTCCGGCCTGCTCCGAGCCGAGGTCGAATATCAAATATGCGCCGTGATTTTCTGGCAAATGCTCAATTGTTATACATTCACCGCTGCCGGAGGGAAATGAACATATCCGAGACGGCGTAACCTGGCCGGCACAATCGAGACTTTTATGAACTGGGAAATTTATCATCGCATCAGCCATCATGGTCTGTGCGACGGTTTGCAGTTCCCGTGGTCTGATTAAATAACCACCGGCAATAAGCCGGGCAGGCAAAACATCACCGGCGATAAGATTTTTAACAGGCCTGGGTTTAAGTGATTTCCAAAAACCGCCTGTAGCAGTCGATATAACTGCCGCATTACTCCAGGCATTATCGTCATAGCCGGCTTGTCGCCAGTTATCTTCTCCGCGAGCGTCATACTCAACAGTATAGCCAAGCTGAAAATCAACTTTGGGTACGGGGCCGCTTTTATATGATTTTGAAAGTCTGCATTTCCAGGCCGAATCGCCGGCCAGTTGAATTTCATCGTTTTTATTCACAATCGCTAAAATCAGCCCGCTTTTGCCTTTGGCGTACACCAGGAAATTTTCGCCGCGATAATAGCCCCTTATCGCAATGCAGTTTATGCCCTTCTTCAGAAAGCCGGTAATTTCGTGAGTATTGTATGTTTTTTCGGTCGGCCAGTTCGGATACTGATTCCAGCCTGCCAACCGGCCGTTAATCCACAGCTCATAATCGGAATCTATGGACACAACCGCCGTCAGTTCATCATGAGAATCATACGGAAATTCCCTGCGAAAATCCACATACTGATTTACGCTATCGCCGCCGTCGTTCAGCCATATCCAGCACAGTTTTTCTGTGATATCAAAATGCATACTCTGTAAATTGATTTACGAAACCATAAAATCGAGTTTTTGACCGCTCACTAACGTTCGCGGCTCTGAAAAACCTCACGGGCTGAGTATATATGCCCTGCATTTTAATGTCAACTTTGCGATTTATTGTTGAATTTGTTGAATTTTATGATATTTTCCGGTATAACTCTCAAGTATGATTTTTTATGAGGATATTATGACAAACAATACGCTTACTTCGCCTAATGGGTTTCTTGCCGCCGGACTGCACTGTGGGATTAAAAGCTCCGGCAATTTTGACATCGGCCTTATCGTCTGCCCGGCGGGGGCAAAGGCCGCTGCAATGTTCACCACCAATAAAATCACCTCTGCAGCGGTTACGATATGCAAAAAACACGCCGCAAGCGACAAAATATATGCTGTTGTTGTCAACAGCGGCAACGCCAATGCTTGTACCGGTACGCAGGGAATCCGCGATGCAATCACAATGTGCAGACAAGTTGCCTGTCGCATTGAAGTACAGCCGCATCAGGTACTGGTCGCATCGACGGGTATAATCGGCCATAAGCTGCCGATTAAAACGGTACTGGCCGGAATAAATGCCGCAGCAAAAAAACTTTCCGCCACCCCGCAGGCAGGCATGAATTTTTCAAGGGCAATTATGACCACCGACACCAGACCGAAAACGGCAATACGGCAGATAACGCTCGGCAATAAAAAAATCACAATCGCAGGCACAACCAAAGGCGCAGGCATGATAGGCCCGAATATGGCAACAACGCTTTGCTTTGTTACTACCGACGCGGCAATTTCCAGGCCCCTGCTGGTCCGTGCCTGGCAAAACGCTATCGGCCTTTCACTCAACAGGCTCACCGTTGACGGCCATCAAAGCACCAACGACACGGCAATTATTCTTTCGTCCGGCCTGGCCGGCAATAAATCGATAACAAAACAGAATATCGACTATAAAAATTTTTCCGCCGCTCTGCTTGAACTGTGCAGCGACCTTGCACAACAAATGGCTCTCGACGCAGAAGGCTCAAGACGAATGTTCACCGTTGTTGTAGAAGGCGCCGCAACCAGGGACGATGCCGCTGCTGCCGCCCGTGCAGTGGCCGACTACGACCTTGTCAAGTGTGCCGTTCATGGCGGCGACCCGAACTGGGGCAGGATAATCTGCGCGGTGGGCAGTTGCGGCGTGAAACTGAATCCCGATAAATTAAGCTGCAAAATAGGCGATATTGTAGTATTCAAAAATGGCAGGCCGATACAATTCGACGCTCGGCGAGCAGGCAAAATCATCTCATCGAAACATCATATTATAACGGTCGGGCTGGGCTGCGGAAAATACTGCGATTTTTGCCACGGCTGCGAACTGGGCAAAGACTATGTAACCATAAATGCAGATTACCATACCTGACCGACATCAAGCGTTATTAGTGAATTCCTCCTGCCATAGTCTTTGATATTTGGGCTTTTGATTTATTTCTGTCCGGCCGCTGCGGTATCCGTTTCTTTTTGTTCTGCGGTTATTTTTTCAATCTTCTTTTCGGCCTGCTGCAATATGCCGCGACAATGCTTTATTAAAGACATGCCCTGCTCATATTGCGCAATACTCTCGGCAAGCGGAATCTGGCCTCGCTCAATTTTGCCGACTATCTCTGTGAGTTTGTCAATCGCCTGCTCAAAACTGAGCTGATTTATATCAACTTCAACATTATTATTCTTTGCCATACTTCAATTCCATTTGGGTCAATAAAACCGCAGGACAGGCCTGCGGGCTAAATACTCACTCACATATTATCCACTTTTGTTACGCGGCTTTCAACTGTTTTTCTGCCGGCCAGTTCGGTTATTATATCATCGCCAACAAGAACGTTTTTGACATCCGTTAAAATATTTCCGGTGCGTTTAACAGTGGTCAGGCTGTAGCCGCGCTGCAAAACCGCACGCGGATTCATAGCGGAAATTCTATTTTCCACAGCAGTTAATTGCACAACCGCCCTGCTTAAATTCGCATTGAAAACAGAATTAAGTCTCGCCGCAGATTCAATCAGAAAAGCTCGCTTTTGAGCAACAAGACGGGCCGGCTCAATTCTCGAAATCCCGGATTGAAAAGTATTCAGCCTGTCCTTTGCCGTAAAAAATGCGTCGCGCAAAATATCGACAAGCCGGATTTCAATGCCGTCGAGCCTTTGGGCAGATAACATTACCACAAATTTCGGATTGCGAAAAACAGCGCTGGCCTGAATTGTCGCAATACTTTGCCTTGCAAGGGCAAGTTTTTGAACAATGTCGGCCTTGAGTCTTTTGGAAATATTATCAATGCCAGCCATTACTTCATTTATATCAGGCACGGCAATTACGCCTGCTTTGGTCGGTGTGGAGGCTCGTGCATCGGCGACAAGGTCGGCGATTGTTGTATCACGCTCATGGCCGACCGCGCTTATCACCGGAATTTTGGATGCATAAATCGCCCGTGCAAGCACTTCCTCGTTGAATGCCCATAAATCTTCCATCGACCCGCCGCCGCGACCAACAATGACAATATCAAGACCAAGTTCCTTATTACGACGATTTACAGTCCGCAGCATTTTAGAAATTTCCTGGGCTGCCCCTTCGCCCTGCACAGGCACATCAAATAAAAACAGTTTGGCAATCGGCCAGCGAGACCAGATGCTGTCGGCAATATCGTGAACTGCCGCACCTGACTCGCTGGTTAAAATACCGATCCGCATTGGGTATTTTGGAATTGGTTTTTTATGCTCATCTTCAAAAAGACCCTCGGCCTGGAGCTTTTTGACCATTTGCTCAAATGCAATTTGCAGCGAGCCAATACCGGCCGGCTCCATAGCCTCGGCATAAAATTGGTATTTGCCATGAGGTAAATATACATCGATATTGCCTTTAACAATAACTGCCAGGCCGTTTTGCGGCTTGAATTTGAGTTTGGCAAAGTCGCTCCGCCACATTACGCAGGGCATAATAGCATTTTCATCTTTGAGGTCGAAATAGCAATGGCCGGAGCTGTGCTGTTTGAACCCGCTAAGCTGGCCGACCACGATAAGCCGCGACGGCAGGGATTGTTCAAGTGCAACTTTGATTAGCGTTGCAAGCTCTGAAACGGTATAGATTTTCCTGTCATTTACAGCCATTCAATATAGCTTATGCGATTTACGCCATTTTTTCCAGCGCAAGAAAAAAGCCGCGGGCTTTTTAACCCACGGCTTAAAAGAGCAAACTTTCAGACATTAATTCGTCCAGAAGTTGTACTTGTCAGCAGGCGTCAGGATGCAATCGCCATCAAGATCACAACATGGAACATTAATCATATTGAACCATGTCCTGAAAATTGCCAAATCAAATGAACCAACTCTGTAAGGTCCCTGCTTTGAATGGTTAAAGTCAGCACAAATGCCATTAGGTACTAATACCAACTGGGCATCTGTTTTGTTGAAGGCCAGACGGAACAAATTCAAATCCCATGAACCAACCCAGTATGGTCCCTGTTTTAAGCAATCAGCATCACCTCGGCACTGTCTCTGGCAGCACCAGCAGTCCGGTTTGCCCCAGGCTGCCCAATCAGCATATTCAGAAGCGGTTGGCTTGAGGCATTCGGTAATCGGCACAAAACGATAGTCTTCTGTTTCGCCGTAATCATATCCGGTTGCCGGACCTGAGCCGCCGCCGCCAATTATGCCGCCGCCGGCCCACGGCTGTTCAGATATGGTAATTCGCATCCAAATCTCCATATCTTCCGTAATGCCGGAGGGATGCCACGGATAAAACGTCGGCGTAGTAACGGTATTTAAACCGACAGGCAAAGACCCAGCTGCAAAGAACTGATTCTGAACCGCCCATTCCGGGGCATTATTCTGCTGACAGGTCATAATATCATCCCAGTCGCCATCCCGATTCCAGTCAAACCATACATTCACATACAGCCCAACAGCAGGATTGACCACATTGATAGTGTACTGGAACTGCGTCAAACGGCAATGCGGCAATACCAGCGGCATATTCAATACGCCGTCGTCCACAAAATCCTGGTCCGGCATATCAGCAGGCGGATTAAGGTTATTAACGCCGTCCTGGTCAAGGCCTATATCAGCCTCATTTTCCAGCGACACAGCCGGGCCAAGCCAGGCGACTGCCAGCGGTTGCAAATGTTTCGGCCCATAAGGCGGCGAGCCGGCAGCAAAAACTGTCGGGAAATTCGCAAGAACACCCATCGCCGGATATGCACTCATCACCACGCCAAACGTATTCGAGCTGTCCGGTGCATCGCCAAGGTCAAATTCCTCTGTCGGACCGCTATAACCGCTAATAACAAATGCCTGGTCAACGTTTCCATAATCAAGAATATAAACCGGTGTCCACATTGTCGTTCCAGTACTCCACATGGACGGCTGTCGCCATCTGTCCAGAGAAGTTGTCCAGCCCACAGCAGGCGGCCATTGAGCTTTATTTGCCTGAATTACAAGCCAGTAAACTTGACCGGCCTCCTGAATAAACGGCTCCGGTATCTGTGTGATGTTAATCTGCCAGTAGTTAATATGGTCGCCCCAAACGCTCCAATTCGTCGAAGGACAGAACCATCCCTGCAATCCTGTATAGGGAGGTTGGCGGACTACAAAACTGCCGCCGCCGCTCCATGTCCACAGCGGCATATCCGGCATACCGCCCGCGTCGCTCCATATCTCGACAGTAAATGTCGTGGCTGACCAGTCTGGCTGATCTCCCTGCCACGATACCCAAAAATGGATGTCCGTGATAGGGCCGCTTTCGGTACATTGAAAGTCATCAGCAATCATTTGATCATGCAGACAAATATCCCAGCCTTCGGGATTAGGCAGTTGCGGAAAGTGCATCTTGTACGGCTCACCCTGGTCCCAGTGGGCCAAAACAAAGGTGGAAAAACAAAGAAGCAATAAAGTTGAAACTAATTTTGCGTACTTCATTTGTGCTACCTCCAAAACAAATTTAAAAAATATTTACAAACGATTTCAAAACAGAATTAAAAAACAAAATCAGCAGGGTTATATAAAAATGATTTGATATGGTTAGGGAGAAACCGCCTTTTCTACAGCCGAAAAGCCGATGTACACCGTCATTTTCAAGGTGTAGCATAAAAACTCCTCTGCAGACACTCCGAGCCTACAATTTTTTTATATAAATTAGTATACACTTTATTTAAGAGGAATCAAGGAATTTTACGCATGACCTATAATATTTTTTATAACTATTTACACTTAAAGAAATTAAGCTCAAAACAAAAAATGGACACAATAGAGCTAAAAACCACCGCAATAGTCCGGTTTGCCGTCATCGCTGTCGTAGCCCTGGTCATCTTCGGTTTCCTCGAGTATCTGAACCCGTTCGATACGTTCTGCCTGCCGGGTATTGCTGTCAACCGTTACCACAATGGCATTGAGTCGAACGTCACGTGTGGCTACCTCAAAAGGACAGGGCATTTGTGTGCGAAAATTTTTAAGTACGCTTTCAATCTTTCTGCCAAGCACCGATTCGTGCGAGCCGGTCATTCCAATATCGGTGATATAGGCCGTGCCTTTGGGTAATATTTTTTCATCCGCGGTCGGCACATGGGTATGAGAGCCAAAAACACAACTTACGCGACCGTCGAGATACCAGCCCATAGCAACTTTTTCGCTGGTGGCCTCGGCGTGAACCTCGACAAATATTATTTCAGCCTGATGCTGCATTCTCGGCAAAAGCAGGTCAATCTTTTCATAAGGATTATCTGCCGGCTTCATATAAATTCTGCCGAGAACAGATACAACTCCGACGGTTGTGCCTTTGGCGGTTTTATAAACCGCAAAATCCCTGCCTGCTGCGAAAGAGGACATGTTCGCCGGCCTGATAATATTATCCGCGGTTTCCAGTACACGAATAATATCCCGTTTTTTATAAGCATGGTCGCCCAGCGTGATAAGATTAACGCCATACTTGCAGAGTTTGTCATAAATAGCGGGTGTAATGCCTGAACCGCCTGCGGCATTTTCGGCGTCGGTAATTACGCAATCAATATTATACTGCTGCACTAAAGTTGGAAGTTTATTGGCCAGCACCCGTTTGCCCGGCCTGCCGACAATATCGCCGATACATAAAACGTTTATTTTCATTGAAAACCACAGAAATAAGACAAAACCGTATTATACCGGATTTCATAAATACAGGCAAGGCAATTAAAAGAATAAAAACATCGCCTGCTCAATGTTTAAATTATTCCATAAACTATTTACCGCTCACTAACGTTCGCGGCTCAGAAAAACCCCTCGGACAAGTCGAGGGGCTGACATTTACTTTCGCGGAACTGACTTTTTCGCCTTACGATTTGACGGCAATTATGACCCTGTCGCTTCCATTGAGGTCTTTTTCAATTTTAACACCGCCGAAAAGACCTGTGGATTTTAACAAATCGCAGACTGCCGAACCCTGTTTACAGCCGCACTCAAACATTACGGCACAGTCCTCCGCAAGATGCTCGCCAATCCGGCCGACAATGCGTCTGTAAATATCGAGGCCATCCGGCCCGCCGTCAAGGGCAAGACGAGGCTCGAAATCTTTTACATTTTTTTCGAGACTCTCCCATTCATCACGGCCGACATAAGGAGGATTTGCAAGAATCAAATCAAATTTGGTTTTATCAAGACCTTTGAGAACAGGCTCAAATAAATCGCCGCAGAGCAGTTGAATTTTTTCGCCGAGTTTGTACCGTTCGACATTTTCAGCAGCCACAGCCAGAGCCTTGTCGCAAATATCGGTTGCCACAATTTTGCAGTCCGGATAATTTTTCGCCACTGCCACGGCAACACAGCCGCTGCCGGTACATAAATCGCAGACATACTGTGAACCGCCGCGTTTACGCAAAAACTCAATTGCTTTTTCAACAAGCAGTTCGGTTTCAGGCCGGGGAATAAGGCAATTTGGCGAAACTTTAAGCTCAAGCGAATAAAATTCCGTTCTTCCGGTAAGGTACTGCACAGGCTCATGCTCGGCAGCCCTTTTTACAAGGCCGCGAAGTTCGTCAAGTTTTGTCTGTTCGACAATGCGGTCGAAATAGGCGTAAAGCTCAATCCTTTTGAGATTTAACGCGTAGCTAAGCAGAATCTCTGCGCTGAGTCTGGGCGAATCAAGATGCTTTTCTGTAAAATATCCGACTACCCAGTCAAGCAGTTTTTTTATTGTCCATTGAGTCATATTGAAAGAAAGAATATAGAAGATAGAATGTAGAAGATAGAAGTTTCATTTTCGGGTTCTGATTTTTTTGTATTTTGTTTTTATAATGTTTTGTCCCAGTCTTTCCATACCGGCTCGCGGCCGTGAGAACACAACATTGCCGCGACTTCAGCCGGGCTTCGGTCATCGTTAATTTGAAACTGCTCAAGGTTATCGCCTGTCGCAGTATAGCCGCCGGGACTCGTGCTGCTGCCGGCGCTGATTTTTGTAATGCATATATCGATCATATTATCGCGAAACTTTGCAGATTCTCTGGTCGAAAGCACCATCTGCACATCGGCAAAGCACAGTCGCAGAGCAAATATCATCTGAGCAAGTTCAATATCATTTACAAGATGTTCATAAATATCAGCCGAGACATTTTCCGCAGGACACAAACGCGGGAATGATATTTCAACGGCTGTTTGCCAGAAATTCCTGATAAGCCAATCGGCATGCTCGGCAAGATAAAGTGTCTGTATTCGCCAGTCGCTTAACCCCAGCAAAACACCGAGACCGATTTTTCTCATTCCGGCTGCTGCCGCCCGCCGGGGGGTATCAAGCCGCTGGTCGTAATCGGATTTTGGGCCGGCTCTGTGATATTTTGCATAATCCTGACGGTCGTAGGTTTCCTGATATATCGTAACCTGGTCAACGCCTGCAGTAAAAAGAGTCCGGTATTCTTCCTGCGTACACGGATATATCTCGATACTAACCGAACTGAAGTTTTTTTTTAGGGCATGTGCAAGCTCGCAAAGGTAATTTATACTTATAAATTCCTTGTCCTCTCCGCTAACAATCAAAATATGTCTAAAACCCCTTTGAGCAAGGACGCTCGCTTCCGCAAGAGCCTGTTCGACAGTCAGTCTGCAGCGATGAGAATCGCCGCGGGCGTGATAAGCACAATATGCACAGTTATTCACGCAGTAATTGGAAACGTACAATGGGGCGTAAAGCTGCACAATCCTGCCGAAACGCTGAAGGGTAAGCCGCCGGGCGATTTGTGCCATCTGTTCAAGATATTTTGACGCAGCAGGCGAAACCAGCGATATTAGTTTTTCGAAATGATATACTCCCTGGGAATCGCCGAGAGCCTTTTCAACCTGCGATGACTTAACAGACCGTATCCGTTCCTGTATATTATCAAAATTATTCATTTCGCAAAAATCCCGTAAGCGGGCTTGAGGCCTGCGCAATCGGGCTGGGCAAAACCGGGCCTGCTTCAAAAGCCGTTCTGCCGGCAATAACCGCATCACGAAATGCCGCTGCCATTCGCACAGGGTCTCCCGCCGTGGCAATAGCGGTATTTACAAGCACCGCGTCTGCTCCGATTTCCATTGCCTCGGCGGCGTGACTGGGCAGGCCAAGACCTGCATCGACCACCACCGGCACATTGGCCTGCTGAATAATGATTTCGAGAGCTGCCCGCGTCTTTAAGCCCTGATTCGAGCCGATTGGCGATGCCAGAGGCATTACCGTTGCTGTGCCGATGTCTTCAAGTTTTTTTGCCAAAACCACATCGGCATTTATATAAGGCAGCACCGTAAAACCATCTTTAACCAGTACATCAGCTGCCTTGAGCGTCTCAATGGGGTCTGGCAAAAGCCAGTACGGGTCGGGCGTTACTTCGAGTTTTATCCAGTTGATTCCGGTTGCCGCTCTTGCAAGCCGAGACAACCGGACGGCTTCATCGGCATTGCGGGCGCCGGATGTATTGGGCAGCAGCAGATATTTTTTGCGGTCTATGGCTGCCAGCATATTATCG
>DYLR01000071.1 GCA_020721975.1 Blastopirellula marina
AAAAAGCGGTACAGGCGGCGGTGTTGCGTAGTGAAAAAGCCAATAAGCTGATTGCAACAGGCGAGTATGAAATGTGGCATGAATTGGTTAAAACGCCTGATTTAACCTTCCTGATTCATGATAAGTTGGCAGGGAATTATGCTGAACCGCTCAAGCAGGCTATGTTGACCTTGCCTGCTAACGCAATTAAGGGTTTGCAGGAAGTTATTCATGTGCCTATCAAGCAGTTTGTTGCCAGCAGCAAGCAAGATTATGCGGCTTTATCTGGATTGCTAAAGTAGTGTCTGTGAGTCTGGCTGGTGCGATTTATATGGAGTACATGGCTTAGTATCGCTGTGTCAACGTCATGGTTGTGCCGTCACGTTGCATGCTGGTTTGGTTCAGAAAGCTCATGCCGAGCAATGCCAAAGGCAGTCCGCCGCCTTCTATTACCGTGCCAGGCACCATGTTTAAGCTAATTCCTCCCACACGGATGTTGTTGAAAATAACGCGGTAAGCGACAGCGATACCATTCGCAGTGCTGGTGGCACCGCGTTGCCCGCGACGATAATCCACCCCTAAACGGTCGGCTTCCTGCGTGCTGATGGTGACCGAAGTTGCGCCCGTATCAACGACAAAATGTACGCTGCTGCCATTGATAGTGCCTGTGGTGAAAAACTGACCACGTGCATCTGCACTCAGGATGGCGACAGGTTTGGCACTGTTGTTTGCGCCGCCCGAGTAAGATTCACCCATGCTTAAAGTGCGTTTTTTACCGTCAACGTCAAACACTGCTGCATGTGCGTCTGCGCGCAATAAACGGATGCCTTGCACTGTCTCGCCCACTGCCATGACGCGTGGTTTGCCGCCATCTATCATCACCATGGCGCGGTCGGTGAACAGACCCGTTACGTTAATATTGGTGGCGTGAGCCAGATTAACGGCACTGAGCGTAACCAGCACCAACAGGGCGGTGTGGGTCAGGCGATGGCTCATTTTTTCCCCGTCAGCTCAATATAGCGCGCTTTGTCTGCATCAAATTTGGCTCTGGTTGCGGCGATTTCTGTGTTTCTTTGCGTAATAATGGCGTTCAGGTCGCTAATTTTGCGCATGTTTTCTACATACTCTGCACTTTTTGGCGAGAGCTTTTTTTGCTTTGCCTGTAGTGGTTCCAGGCGTGCATTGGTACCCTTGACAACTAAATTGTGTTGTTCCAGGCTGCGATCGCGTGCCAGGTCGATTTCGGCGGGTGACGTGTAAGTGTTGAGCAGTGCTGAATCGTGGCGTTTTTGTTCGGTTGCTGTTTGCGCTTCTTTTTTTACTTTGGCTTCGTCGGCCGCATTTTGTGCGCGCTGTTCTGGGGTGAGCGCGGCGGCAGTTTCTTTGACGACGTTACCTTTTTTGTTCATTTCTGTGGTGGCGCGACCAGCGGCCTGGGGTGGTCTGGTGTCGCCATACTGGGTAACGCCATGCGCGTCTTTCCATTTGTAAATTTCTGCGTGTGCTGCGCTGCTTAAAGAGATCAGCATGAGTGTGCTCAGTAATGTGTTTTTCATTAGGTGTTGGCTCCGTAGGTCAGGCGATATTGTGCAACTGCTGCTGCATATTGTTCCATGGCTGGATGGCTTTGCAAATAGGCGAGCAAGTCGTTTAAGTTGGCAATTGCAAATACTGGGATTTGATATTGCTGCTGCACTTCTTGCACCGCTGATAATGCATCAGAGCCACGCTCCATGCGGTCGATGGCGATAATGACAGCAGCCGGGGTTGCGCCGTGAGCGCGGATGAGTTCGACTGATTCGCGCACTGATGTGCCTGCAGAAATGACATCGTCGATAATCAATACGCGACCTTGTAATGGTGCGCCGACGATAGTGCCACCTTCGCCGTGATCTTTGGCTTCTTTGCGGTTGAAACTGTAAGGTGTGTTTTTGCCCGCGTCGGCCAGTGCAATGGCGGTAGCGGCGGCGAGTGGAATGCCTTTGTAAGCAGGGCCAAATAGCACGTCGAATTCTATTCCAGCGGCGAGTATGGCTTTAGCGTAAAATTCGCCTAGTTGTTTTAATGCTAAACCATCGGCAAATAAGCCTGCGTTAAAGAAATATGGGCTCATGCGCCCTGCTTTGGTTTTGAATTCACCAAAACCCAGTACATTCTGGTTGATGGAAAACTGTAAGAAATCGTGTCTGAAATCGTTCATAAATGTAGAGAAAGCCTAAATAATGCGTGTTATAACCGCGAACTTAAATGGTATCCGTTCAGCGACGAGTAAAGGGTTTTTTGACTGGATGCTGAGTCAAAACGCTGATTATATCTGCGTGCAGGAGCTCAAAGCCCAGCAAGCTGATATGCGTGATGAAATGTTATCACCGAATGGCTATGTCGGCTATTTTCATTATGCCGAGAAAAAAGGTTATAGCGGTGTCGGTATATATAGCAAACAACCTGCGGATGAAGTCATCGTCGGTTTGGGCATCGCCGACGTAGATGCCGAAGGGCGTTATCTGGAAGCGCGTTTCGGTAATTTGAGTATCGTGTCGCTATATTTGCCATCAGGCTCGAGTGGCGATGAACGTCAACAAGTCAAGTTTGCTTTCCTCGCGCATTTTTACCCGCATCTGCAAGCCCTGGTGGCGAGTGGGCGCGATGTGCTGGTGTGTGGCGACTGGAATATCGCGCACCAGGAGATAGACTTGAAAAACTGGAAATCCAACCAGAAAAATTCAGGTTTTTTGCCAGAAGAGCGCGCCTGGATGACACAAGTATTAAACGATTTGAACTGGGTCGATGTGTATCGTGTGTTGTACCCGACAGCAACAGGCGACGCTTACACCTGGTGGAGCAATCGCGGTCAGGCCTGGGCAAACAATGTGGGTTGGCGGATTGATTACCAATTGGCTACGCCCGTGCTGGCAGCTAAGGCGCAGGCGGCGAGTGTGTATAAAGAACAGCGTTTCTCCGATCATTCACCTTTAATAGTTGATTATTTATGATGGCATCACATCCCTGGTTATCGGCATTCAAAGTGTATGCGCATCCGCGTGTGGCAGGGATGCTGTTTTTGGGTTTTTCGTCAGGGTTGCCATTGTTGCTGGTGCTGGGGACGTTGTCGTTCTGGCTGCGTGAAGCGGGAATAGATCGCGCAACCATCGGGCACTTGTCCTGGGTGGGGCTGGCTTATGGTTTTAAGTGGCTGTGGGCTCCGCTGGTGGACAGGTTGTCTTTGCCATTGTTGACCCGTTGGCTGGGGCGGCGCAGGGCGTGGTTGTTGTTGGCGCAGGTGACGCTGGTAGCCGCGTTGCTGGGCATGGCGAATACCGATCCATCTGTTAATTTGCAGCCGATGATATATTTTGCGCTGGCAGTGGCGTTTGCCTCGGCGACGCAGGATATTGCGCTGGATGCGTATCGCATCGAGGCGGTGACGCAAGAAAAGCAAGGTGCGATGGCTGCGACTTACCAGGCGGGTTATCGGATTGCCATGATTACGGCAGGGGCTGGCGTGTTGTGGATAGCGTCAGCAGTCGATACCACGCCGACAGCATATGATTTTATGCCTTGGCATGTGGCTTATACGGCGATGGCGGCGTTTATGTCCGTGGGTATATTGGCCACGCTGATTATTCGTGAGCCTGAGTTAGCACCTAATCCGATTGCGGCGCAGGAAGCAAGCGAGGTGCATGATGCGCTGGCACGTCGTGGTTTGCAGGGGCGCAGTCTGCAGGTGGCGAGCTGGGTTTATACCGCAATATTGAGTCCATTTATGGATTTTATACGCCGCTTTGGCTGGCAGGCGGCGTTAATTTTGGCGTTGATTGCGATTTACCGTATTTCTGACGTGGTGATGGGGGTGATGAGTAATCCGTTCTACGTCGATATGGGTTATTCCAAGGATGAAGTGGCGACCGTTTCCAAAGTTTATGGCGTGGTGATGACGATTATTGGCGCTGCGTTGGGCGGTGTACTGACGGCGAAAATGGGGGTGATGCGCACGCTGTTTCTGGGGGCGGTATTGTCGGCAAGCACCAATTTGCTGTTCGTGTGGCTGGCGGGCTTGGGGCATGATGTGTCGGCATTGGTCTTTACCGTGTCTGCGGATAATTTATCCGCAGGTATTGCTTCGAGTGCGTTTGTGGCATATCTGTCTGGATTGACGAATACGGCTTATTCGGCGACGCAATATGCGTTATTCAGCTCGGTAATGTTGATGTTGCCCAAGTTTATTGCGGGCTTTTCAGGTGATTTTGTCGATGCTTATGGTTATGCGGAATTCTTTACGGGCACGGCATTGTTGGGTGTGCCCGTGTTGTTGCTGGTGTGGTTAGTGGCGCGGCAGGCAAATGCTCGAATTTAGTCTGATTTCTGTACTGCTGGTGGGTTTGCTCGGCGGCGTGCATTGCGTAGGCATGTGCGGCGGTATTGTGACTGCATTGTCGTTTGCTACGCCGAATAATAAGCCGAGTCTGATGATGCTGCTGGGGTACAACTTCGGGCGTATTCTGAGTTATGCCATTGCGGGTGGCATTGCGGGCGCGGTGGGGGCAAGTACCTTGTTGCTGAATGACTTTATGCCCGTGTCGCGCGGCTTGTATGCGGCGGCGAGTGTGATGATGATATTGCTGGGGCTGTATCTGGCGGGCTTGTCACGGGCGGTGCTGGTGCTGGAGCGCGTCGGTGGGCATGTCTGGCAACGCTTGCAGCCGTTGATGAAGCGTCTGCTGCCTGTACGCAACGCGCCGCAAGCGGTGCTGGTGGGGATGGTATGGGGCTGGCTGCCGTGTGGTCTGGTGTATTCGATTCTGATTTCAGCGTTGGCAACAGGTAGTGCGGTGCAGGGTGCGCTGGTGATGGCGGTGTTTGGCCTGGGCACGTTGCCTAATTTATTGGCAATGGGGATGTTGGCTAAATATTTACAAACATTTGCACGTCGCCCCGTAGTGCGCTTGATAGCAGGCTTATTGGTAGCGACTTTTGGCGTGCTGGGACTGGCGCGCCTGATATTGAATTAGGAAAATATGAATACAAATGAATTGCAGCCGCCATTGCGGCAGTTGTTGAAACGCGCGGCGGTGGCTGTGGATGCTGTGGTGCATAAAGGGCAGAATCTCAATAAAATCATGGCGGCGCAACCTGTGGCTGGGCGAGCGACGGTGCAGGATATGTGTTATGCCAGTTTGCGTGAATATGGTGAGCTGGCGGCAATGCGTGATGCGCTGTTGACCAAGCCGCTGACGGACAGTGTGGTGGCGTGTTTGCTGGTGGTGGCGTTGCGCCAGGTGCGGGCGCGACCTGATGCGACACATACGGTGGTGAATGAGGCGGTAGAGGCAGCGGCAGCGGTGCAGCCGTGGGCGCGGGGGCTGGCGAATGCGGTGTTGCGCAATTATTTGCGGCAGGTCGATAGTTTGGCGGATAAGTTGGCAAATAATCCTGTGGCGCGCTGGAATTATCCGCAGTGGTGGATAGATAAAGTGACACAGGCTTATCCGCAGCATTGGCAAGCCTTGTTGACGGCAGGTAATCAGCATCCGCCGATGACGTTGCGGGTGAATACGCAGCATGGCAGTACGCTGAATTATCTGGAATGTTTGCAGGATGAGGGTATAGCTGCACAGCAAGTGGGTACGTCGGCATTGCAATTGGCGCAGCCGTGTGCGGTGTCAGCACTGCCAGGTTTTGCTACGGGGCGCGTGTCGGTGCAGGATGCGGGGGCGCAGCTGGCAGCGGTGCTGCTGGATGTGCAGGATGGTCAGCGCGTGCTTGATGCGTGTGCGGCACCGGGTGGTAAAACTGGTCATATTCTGGAGCTGGCAGATGTACAGCTGACGGCACTGGATAACGACGAGGCGCGCCTGGTGCGGGTGCGTGAGAATCTGGCGCGGTTGCAGCTGAATGCAACGCTGGCGGTGGGTGATGCGGCGCAGCCTGGACGCTGGTGGGATGGTGTGGTTTACGATCGTATTCTGGCCGACGTGCCGTGCAGCGCATCAGGTGTAGTGCGCCGCCATCCTGATATTAAATGGCTGCGTCGGCCTGATGATATTGCGCATTTTGCGGTACAGCAGGCGAAGATTTTAACCGCGCTCTGGTCTTGTCTGGCAGTGGGTGGTAAATTGCTGTATGCGACTTGTTCGATTTTCCCTGAGGAAAATCAGCAGCAAGTTGATGCGTTTTTAGCACGTCAGGCTGATGCGCGGCAACTACCGCTGGCGGGTGATTGGGTAACGCCTGGGCAGTTATTAGTGAACGACCAACATGATGGGTTCTATTATGCATTGCTGGAAAAAATGTAAATTGTGGCTACTGTTGCTGGTATTCAGCGGCAGTGCGATGGCGGCGAGTGAAGGCATATTGATTAAATCGGCTGAGTTGCGGATGGTGGACGATGTCTATTATTTACATGCGCAAATGCTGGTCACGCCGAATCCGACCCTAGAAGAAGCGTTGCGTAAAGGCGTGTCGCTGTATTTTATGACTGAGTTTTGGCTCAAGCGTCCGCGCTGGTATTGGCTGAATGAAGATGTCGCGCATTATACGCGTGTCAGTCGTCTGTCATATAACGCGTTGCTGCGGCAATATGTGGTGTCAGGTGTGAATATTCATGCGCGCAGCACGGATAAGCTTGATGACGCATTAACAGCACTGGGTGAGGTGAATGCAGTGCCTATCGTTACGCGCAATGAGTTGAATCCGCATGAAACCTATCAAGCCAGGCTCAGCATGCGCCTGGATACCACGCAATTACCCAAGCCACTGCAAATCAACGCGATTGCTTCAGGCAAGTGGGATTTGGAAGCAACGCCTATGGTATGGACGTTTAAGCCTTGAAATATTTAGTTTTCATCAGCTTTGTTGTTGGCGCAGGGCTGGTTTACCTGCTCTCCAGCGCGAGCGCGAATACGGATTTTTTTGCCCAGCATCTTTCCTCGTTGTTAGTGGCGACGGGAGTGCTGGTGGCAGCAATGGTGGTACTAGTCGGCTATCAAGTGATGCAGTTACGGAAAAAAATGCGTGCGGGCGTATTCGGCACCAAGCTGACTATCCGCCTGATGCTGGTGTTCGGGTTGATGGCGTTTTTGCCTGGCGCGGTGGTCTATGCGGTGTCAGTGCAGTTTTTATCCAAAAGTATCGAATCCTGGTTTGATGTGCGCGTCGATACTGCGTTGAGCAGCGGCCTGAATTTGGGGCAGGCAGTATTGGATAATTTGCAGCGCGAGCTGACCAGAAAAGCAGATTCGATGGCGCAGACATTGGCCGAAGTGCCCGCTAGCAGTCATGGTACGTTATTGAACAATCTGCGTGAACAATACAATGTGCAAGAGGCTACTTTATTTACCGACAGGGGCAAACTCATTTCATTTGCAGGTAATGAGCGCTCAGGGCTGAACCCCACTGCGCCTGATAGTGCTATTTTGCAGCAAATCCGGCAACAGCAGACCTACACCAGGTTAGAAAATCGGGGTGATAAGGGGCTGTATATGCGCGTCGTTGTGCCTGTGAATTTATTGTCCTATACCGAAAGCATACGTGTGCTGCAGTTGTTGCAGCCCGTACCGCAAAAATTAGCTGATGATGCAGAGGCGGTGCGTCTGGCTTATCAGGACTATCAGGAGCTGTCGATTTCGCGTCTGGGCTTGAAACGCCTGTATGGTTTGACGCTGACCCTGGCAATGGTGTTGGCGTTGCTGGCGACGGTGGCATTGGCGTTTTTGATTAGCGAACAAATGGCGGCTCCGTTGCGGGCATTGGCAAAAGGTACGCGTGCAGTGGCGAAAGGCGATTTTAGTCAGGTGCATCCAGTGAATAGCCGCGATGAGCTGGGGATGCTGACGCAGTCGTTTAATCGGATGACGCGTCAATTGGCGGAAGCGCGGCAAGCCACTGCGGACAGTCATGCGCAAATTGGGAAATCCTATGCTTATTTAGAAACCATATTGGCTAATCTGACTTCTGGGGTAATTGCTTTTGACGAGCAGTTGCGCGTGCGTAGTATTAATCCCGTGGCAGTGCAGATTCTGGATGTGCAGGAGTCGCTGATACGGGGTTTGCAGCCCTACCAATGGGCGAGCCAGACTCCGCATCTGGCAGACTTTGCCCATCTGATTGCCACACAATTTCAGGCGCAGCCTGTCGTTGATTGGCAGCAACAAGTCATTTATCGTGGCGGGCAGAATAAGCGTGTCTTACTGGTGCGTGGCACCTGCTTGCCGAGCGGCATAGACAGTGGCTTTATTCTGGTATTTGACGATATTACGCATCTGGTTCGTGCTCAGCGTGACGCAGCATGGGGTGAGGTGGCACGGCGGCTGGCGCACGAAATCAAAAATCCGCTGACCCCGATACAGCTATCAGCGGAACGCATCGCACATAAATTTTCCAGCAAGCTGGATGCAGCAGATGCGGCGATTCTGCAGCGTTCTACGGAAACTATCGTCACCCAGGTGTCAGTGATGAAAGAGATGGTGAATGCGTTTGCGGAGTATGCCAAAGCTCCATCAGCGTTACTACAGCCAGTTAATCTGAATGCGCTGGTTCATGAAGTGCTGACGTTATATGGGCACGATACCAGCATACAGCTGGCATTAACCGAGCCGCTGCCGATGGTGATGGGTGATGCCAGGCTGTTGCGTCAGGTTATTCACAATTTACTGCAAAATGCCCAGGATGCGCTGGCAGGCAATGCACATCCGCGCATTGATATTGTGACGCAGGTAGCAGAACAGACCGTGCAGCTGATGGTGATGGATAATGGTGCAGGTCTGTCGGAACATGTAAAAGACAGGCTGTTTGAACCTTATGCCACCACCAAGCCTAAAGGCACAGGGCTGGGTCTGGCTATTGTGAAAAAAATAGTGGAAGAGCACCAAGGCGTAATACGTATGGAAAATCGGGAACAGGGCGGCGTAGTTGTGTGCATACGCTTGCCGATAGCAGAGCATGGGGTACAAGCATGAGTGGACGGATTTTAATTGTCGATGACGAAATGGGCATACGTGAGTTGTTGTCAGAAATACTGACGGACGAAGGTTATGATGTGGCACTGGCTGAAAATGCGGCAATGGCACAAAGCTACCGCGAACAAACGCAACCTGATCTGGTGCTGCTGGATATCTGGATGCCAGATCAGGACGGCGTTAGCCTGCTCAAATACTGGGCAGCATCAGGATTGTTGACCATGCCTGTAGTGATGATGTCAGGGCATGGCACTATCGATACCGCAGTAGAAGCAACGCGTATTGGCGCAGTGGGCTTCCTGGAAAAACCGATTGCATTGAAAAAGTTATTAAGCACGGTTATCGACGCGCTTAAACGCGTACCACCCGTGGTAGCCGTGGCGCAGGAAACGGTTGACAATTCGTGCGCTGATGTCGTGGTGCTCAGTCCGATGCCAACCGACGGTGATATGTTGTTCATCAACGCTAATTTGCCATTGCGGGTGGCGCGTGATCATTTTGAGCGCCAGTATTTCGAACGTTTGATTCAGCAAACTGGCGGTAACATTACCCATCTGGCTGAATTGGCGGAAGTGGAACGCACCCATTTATACCGCAAGTTGAAGCAGCTGGGGATTCAGCTGCCAAAACGCCTGGAGCATTAATTGCGAGGTCGCGCTTGCTGCTGTTGTCTGGTGAGGTATCGTTATATTTTTTTAGATGCATTGATATGGCTATGCTTAAATTAATTAAATCGGCAGTTATGTTGTGTTTGGTGCTGGTAAGTACGCAGGCACTGGCCGAGGATCTATTTGTGGCAG
>DYLR01000072.1 GCA_020721975.1 Blastopirellula marina
CGAGATTTTATTCCAGGACGGCAAACACCTGCGGTATTTTGACAGCGCAGATGAGTTTTTTGAACTGGCAAAATATTATCTCGCCAATGAAACGCAGAGAAGACAGATAGCCGACGAAGGTATGAAACTGATGCACGCTGAATTTAACTGTACGAAAATTGCACAATATGTAATGGAACTTGTTGAGACAGGCCGATATTCCGCCTGGTGGCAAACCGGCGGGAAGCCGCAAAGTATCTATACGCCCTGTACATCGTGCGTCGGAATAACACATGAAAAATAAAAACCACAGATAAAAAGTCGAATGTATTAGTTTTTGATTTTTGGTTTTTGTTTTTGTGTTAAAGATACCTCCCCGAATAAATTTTCTGGACAGACGTTTCTGTGGATATTATAATACCTATCTTTGTAAATTTTGGTAAAGGCTTTGAGAGGTATTACATGGCACATAAAAAAGGACAAGGTTCTACTAAAAACGGTCGAGACAGCAACCCAAAATACCGAGGTGTTAAGGTCTATGGCGGACAGCCCGCAACGGCAGGTTCAATCATTCTCCGTCAGTGCGGCACGAAATTTATGCCGGGCTTCAATGTCGGTATGGGCAGGGATTTTACACTGTTTGCCCTGAAAGACGGCATTGTAAAGTTCAAAGGACGCAAGGTTCATATTGAAGTGTAAGCCTTTGTAAATAAAGTAGTTGCAAAAGGATGGCTGCGGTCATCCTTTTTTGTTGCGCAGATTTTGGCAATTATGGGCTACAACTCCGATGCAGGCTACATAGACCTCGCCGGTATATGCGATGGAATCAGGACTTGCAAAGCCGTTTTTGGCAGCGATGAAAGTTATAGTGGCTTTTGCCCTAATGGCCGTACCCAAAGGCATTCCGGTATCACAATCAAGACCTGACGGAATGTCAATTGCCACAACGGGTTTGCCGAGCCTGTTAATCTCATTTATTAAGACATCAAATCCTCCGCGCAGTATGCCGCTTAGGCCTGTGCCGAAGATAGCATCGACGATTATATTGCAATCGGCGGTAAATTTTTGCACCTGTTCGGCAACATTGCCGGACAGGTCCAGACTGTGAATTTCAAAAAAACCCTGCGGGCAGGCTGTGGGGCGGAGTCTGCAAATAATTTCGTAATTGGTTTTTGCATCGCCTGTAAGTTTTGCCGGGTTGCCGCAAATTACGGTGCGAACTGAAATGCCTTTATTTGCCAAATGCCGGGCTATTACAAACCCGTCGCCGCCGTTATTGCCAATGCCTGCGAAAATGCAAACCTGCCGGTTTTTCCATTCCGCGGTCATTAAGCTAATGAACTCCGCGCACGACCTGCCTGCATTTTCCATCAGCACTACTCCTGCAATGCCTGTTTCGCGTATTGCCCATAAGTCAAAACTTCTGGCCTGGTCGCGGCTGATTGTTTTATGTATATTAGAGTCGTATTTATACATATCGAATATTATAGTGGCGGCTTTTGTATTGGCAATACAGTTAAAGACTTGACAAAACCGCGGCGTCTTATAACATATTGTGTTTCTATCCTCCAATTTACAGGGATTCTTTAAGATGTCTGACCAAAAAAACAACTACCGTGATACTCTTAATTTGCCGGGCGGGTCATTCTCGATGAAGGCCAACCTTATTCAACGTGAGCCGCAGCAGCAGAAAGTCTGGGAAAGTCGAAAGGTATATGAAAGAATTCAGCAGGCAAAAGCGGATTGTCCGCTGTATGTTCTGCACGATGGTCCGCCTTATGCCAACGGCGATATCCACATGGGCCACGTTATCAACAAGGTTCTCAAGGATATAGTGGTAAAATATCGCACAATGGCGGGCTTTCGTGCGCCGTACGTGCCGGGCTGGGACTGCCACGGCCTGCCCATTGAAGCCAAAGTGGTCGGCGAGCTTGGCGAAAAGGTTCGCACAATGAGCAAGCTCGAAATTCGCAGACTTTGCGCCAAATATGCCTCAAAATATGTCAAACTTCAGACGAATCAGTTTAAGGCTCTCGGCGTTTTTGGAGATTTTGAAAATCCATATCTGACGCTCAAGCCAAAATATGAGCAGGGTATCTGTGAGGTTTTTGCGGAACTTGTCGGCAGGGGACTTGTCTATAAGCAGCTAAAGCCTATTCACTGGTCAATCGGCTGTGAAACCGCACTTGCTGACGCCGAGCTGGAATATAAGGACATAGAGTCGCCCAGCATATTTGTCAATTTCCCTGCTACCAATGAAAGCACGGAAAAGCTCAAACAGCTCGGTCTTGTGCAAAAAGATGAAACAGGCTGCGTAAGTTTTATGATATGGACGACCACGCCCTGGACTCTTGCTGCCAATCTTGCGATTGTTGCACATCCAGACCTTGAATATAAAACCATTGCTTATAAACACAATGGCAAACGGTTTGTTTCGGTCGTGGCAGCAAGCCGTATCGATGCCGTAACAGCGGCAGGCAAATTGAGCGATTATCAAATAAGCGATACTGCCGTTCGCGGCAAAGCTCTTGAAGGCCTGCGTTATAATCACCCGTTTGTGCAGCACAATCCCACAGAATGCGATGTCTGGATGGTTGCGCTTGGTTCATTTGTAACTACCGAAGACGGCACAGGCCTGGTGCATTGCGCTCCCGGCCACGGTCAGGAAGACTATGCCACCGGCATACAATACGGCCTTGCGGTCTATTCGCCTGTGATGGATGACGGCAGATATGACAATACTGTGCCGGACTGGCTGAAAGGCAAAAAAGTCCTCGAAGTTGATGTTGAAATCATAAAGCAGCTTGATGTGCTGGGTCTGCTTTTTGCACACGGCAAATTGATGCACAGCTATCCGCACTGCTGGCGAAGCAGACTGCCGGTGATATTCCGTGCAACAGAACAGTGGTTCATCAGCGTTGACAAACCTTTGCCCGATACCGGCAAATCGCTGAGGCAGATGGCTCTTGAACAGTGCAAAAATGTCGAATGGGTCCCGGCATGGGGGCAAAAAAGAATCGAAGGCATGCTCGAAAGCCGGCCGGACTGGTGCATAAGCCGTCAGCGAAGCTGGGGTATGCCGATTCCGGTGTTTTATAATTCCGCAGGCGACGTGCTGCTTACAAAAGAATCTGTTTTGCGTGTGGCAAAACATATCGGCAAAAAAGGTTCCGACTCGTGGTTTATTGATTCGCCTCGTGAAATTCTCGGCGAGGATTTTCCGCTGCCGGAAGGTTTTACCTTTGACGATTTGAAAAAGGAGGAGAATATTTTCGACGTCTGGTTCGAGTCGGGCGTTTCGTGGTACAGCGTGGCAAAGCAGGCGGGCTGGCCTGTGCCGGTGGATTTATATCTTGAAGGCTCCGACCAGCATCGCGGCTGGTTTCAGCTTTCGCTGCTGCCGTGTTTAGGCGCAAATAAAACGGCTCCTTTTAAAACGGTGCTTACGCACGGTTTTACCGTTGACGCCGAGGGTCGCAAGCAGTCCAAATCGCTCGGCAATTATGTCAACGCACAGGATGAAGTCGGCAAATACGGGGCTGATGTTCTGCGTCTTTGGGTTGCGTCGGTAAATTATCAGGAAGATATGCGATGCAGCGACGAACTTATCGGCAGACTCCAGGATGTATACCGCAAGATTCGCAATACCGTGCGCTACATGCTGAGCAATATTGACGATTTTGAGCCTGCAAGACACGCCGTTGCGTATAAGGATATGCGTCCGATTGACCGCTGGGCGATGCAGCAGATTGAAACGCTGAAAACCGAATCGCTGGATGCGTATGATAAGTTTCTGTTCCACAGAGTTTATTCATTAGTTTATAATTTCTGCACGGTCGAAATGAGCAGCATATATATGGATGTTCTCAAGGACAGGCTTTATTGTGACGGCGCGAACAGCCTGTCTCGACGCAGCGCGCAGACGGTTTTGTATTGTGCCGCCGATACTCTTGCCCGGATGCTTGCTCCGATACTGGTTCATACTGCCGAGGAAATCTGGTCATCGATGAAATTTAAAACAGCGAATGTTGACAGTATTCATCTTGCCTCGCTGCCGAAGCCGGACAAAACTATCGACTGTGCCGGCGAACAGGACAAATGGCAAAAACTGATGGCTCTGCGCGACGAGGTTTTGCGCGAGCTTGAGGGCCTTCGCAAAAACGAAATAATCGCAAGCAATCAGGAAGCGTCGGTCATCGTCAATACGGGCGATGCTGAAACAATAAAATTGTTTGAAGATTTCGGGCTGGAAAATTTTGCCGCATTGTGCATTGTAAGTGAAGTGAGACTTGAAAAGAAATCCGCCGATAAGCTGGTCTGTGCGATTAAAAGTCCGTATGCCAAGTGTCAGCGGTGCTGGAATTACTGGCCGAGTGTCGGCAAAAACGGCGAATATCCCGATTTGTGCAGCCGCTGCGTGGATGTGGTAAAGAACAGGTAATTTTTAGCCCCTCGGCCTGTCCGATAGGTTTTTTATATATGTTGGATTTGCCATAGGATTTTCTCCCACACCATATCGACGGTTACATTTTCTACGCTGTGCAGCGGATCTGCGCTTTCAACATTTTTGCCGCGGTTAAATGCATCGACAGCTGCCACGCAGTCCGGCCTGCCGTAAGGCCCGACCCTTAACGGATTAGTATAACCGAATATCATTACCATCGGCGTTCCCAGTGCGGCCGCGATATGGCCGGGTCCAGTGTCGTTGCTAATGACTATTTTCGCCCCGGCCAGCAGGGCAATTAGTTGTTTGAGGGTTGTCTGTCCGGCCAGGTCCGTGAACTTATTGCGGTTGTGAATATTTTTTGCGACCGCGGAAATAACAGCCTGCTCCGATTTTGTGCCTGTTGTTATAATATGCAGACCGAATTTATTCGCAAGCCGATTAGCCAGTTCAGCATATTTATCCGCAGGCCAGTTTTTCGCAGGCACAGCCGAGCCGGGCACGAGTACGGCATATTTATTCTCATCGGCTTTATTTTCGGCAAGCAGCGATGCAATCTGTTGTTTTGCGGCGTCGTCAACTTTCAGGCCATATTCCACACTTGTGCGTTTTGCCCCTGTTGCCTGTGCCAGATTCATAAATCTGTCAACAAGGTGAATTTCATTAGAGTCAATAAGTTTGTTATAAAACCACCTGGCCGAGCGTTCCTGTATATCTGCCGTTCCTATTCTCTGCGGCGAGCCGCTTAAAAATGCGAATATTGCGCTTCTAAGCAGGCCCTGCAAATCGAGCGCGAAGTCAAAATTTCCTGCACGCAGTTGTTTGACCAGTTCGACCAGTAGATTAAAGGATTTTGCGCTGCGCCACCATTTGCCGAGTCTTTTGCGGTCGAACAGGATAAGTTCGTCAACGGCGGGGTGTCCTTCGAGCAGGGGTGCGAATTCAGGCCTTACCATCCAGCTTATATATGCGCCGGGGAAGTTTTGCCGCAGCATACAGGCCGCGGGCATTGCAAGGACAATATCGCCCAGAGCGCTTGGTTTGATTATCAGTATCTTTTTTGATTCGTCGGTCATAACGGCGTCAGGATTTTTTGATTTGCCGGTAAAGTCCGAACAGCTCTTTAAATGCCCGTAAAATCACGCTGATTTTTGCGCCGGTTTGTCTGCCGGCAGTTCGCGGATAATGATGAACCGGCCGCTGGACAATGCGACAGCCTTTTTTTACAGCTCGTGCGAGGATTTCGGTGTCGATTAAAGCGCCTGTACTTTTCATTTGCATATTGTCGAATATATTACGGCGGTACAATTTGAACGCGCAATCGATATCTTTAAGCTTCATTTTGAAGAGCATACACACCAGCGTTGTCCAGCAAAAGGCGTTTAGTTTGCGAATGAAATTATCCTGCCGGTTTATCCGGCAGCAGCTTACAATATCGCAGTCATTCATCAGGTCGAACAATGGCGGCAGCTCGGCAATGTCAAATTGTCCGTCGCCGTCGGTATAAAAGACAAATTCCTTTGTTGCAGCCCTAAATCCGCTTTGAAGAGCCGCCCCATATCCCAGATTTGTCGGGTGGTCAACTACCTTGATTTTTGAATTAGCCTCCGCCAGTTTATGCGCAATTTGGCTTGTGCGGTCTTTACTGCCGTCATTGACAATTATAAGTTCATAATCAATGTCCAGCGGCTCAAGAATTTCTATTGACCGGTTAACAACTCTTTCGACGTTATCCTGCTCATTATAGCAGGGGAAAAACACGCTCAGTGATTTAACAATTTGTTTCGGCATTCTAATCCTTCTGTGTCATATTACCTTTAATTTGTGAGCTGTACATATAGTACATATAGAAGCTTTTGTGTTCTGTTCTCTCATTAGACCATAAAACACCGATAAACGCAACAAAAACACCGATGGTGAAACTGAAAGGAATTAATAATTCAGTCCCTTTTGCCTTTTAAGGACTTTAACACAGCAGCGAAGTGAGCCGCCATACATACTGCTTGTAGTAAAACCATTTATGACTTTAACCCTGAAACCTGCATTCCGCCAGCATTTTACCGCCTGGCTGTCAAACGCATTCCAGCCGTACTGTGGCAGATAAACAATTTTTTCGCCGTTTGAATTTTCAATAAGAACATTAGTATATGTGAGGTTTGGATAGCTAATTTTGTCGCACTTGTTTTTTTTATCAGAATCCTTTTCCGTGGCATTAGGCTCCTGCGAGTCGTCATTATCCGTAAGAAACGGTATTCTGATTACTTCATATCCGAGTTGTTTGAGTCCCTGTGCGACACCGTCAAGTTTGGGTGCAATTTTTCTGCTTGTTTTGACCGCCTGTTTTGTCATGTCGGTCAGGTCTGGCGGCAGTATCGGATTGCCGTTAACGTCGTAAAGCTCTTTTATATCAGGATGAGCAAAAAATGTGAGCCTGCAAAAATCCTCAAACTCATGCACTCCGGCTGGATTATTTTCAAGTTCCTGCTGTGCAATATCGGCACCCCATTTTGTATCGGCAAGCATAATTCTGTTATCATCTATTGGCGCAAGCATCATATCAATATGAGCAATCGGCTGAGGAACAGGGCCTATTACGGCAACCGGACGGCCAAACTGTTTTTGAAAAGACCGAACAATTTTATTCTGCGGTTTTTTCAATGTAACTGCATTTTGAATTATGGTATTAGCGCCAATAAAAACATATCGCCTGTCGCTGACGATATTTCCGCCTTCGAATGACAGGCCGGATTCTTCGCAGGTTAAATTTAGAAACTCCGCAAGTGAAGCCGCCATTTGTTTATCTTTTGCCCGTTCGAACTCTGCCGATAAAAGCAGAAAATTTTCGCCATTTTCTTTCTGCATTACAACAAAAGGATCCTGCGGCCAGATTGTAATCGGTATGTCCTTACTTAATTCAAAAAATCTCACTGCCTGCGGCCACGGGTTCGACAATACCTGAAAAGCTGAACGGTCGTTAGTGGCTATAATTACCTCAGCCTGTGGCGCAAAACCATTGACAATATTATCTATAAGCTGATAATTCCGAAGTACTGCCCGGCGGGCGCTGTTGACATTACAGACTATCCGCTCTATTTTTCCGCCGCAGTCCGGCATTAAAACGGAATCGGTATTTCTGCCCCTTGTTCTTTCAAGAAAAAAAGACAACACCCCTGCTGTCATCAGTACAAAGGCTGTTGTCTTTATCAGTATTTGTCTGTTGGGATTCAAAATCCTGCTGTTTTATTTTTTTCGTCTGACTGCGAGCAGAACTCCGCCTGTAGTCATAATCGCCAGCGACAGCGGCTCCGGAATGCCTACGGCATATTCGCCTTCCACCGGCATTACCGCCCAGACATAATTGTTGACGGTATCGACGCCGTAATCGCCCAACACGAAAGTAGCAGATCCCAGTCGCTTCTTGGCTCTAATACCCAGATTCCTAAGAACTCTCGAACATGGTCGCCATATTCTGCCGGTTCGTCTTGCTTCCCGCCGCATAAGCCTAAGTTCTTCCTCTCTTTTACCTGATGCTCTGATTTGAGCGGCGTCGTAAGCCTTGCGAACTCTGGCAATTTTTCTGCCGAGTGCAGGATCGCAGATTATCTTCAGCATTGTAGTATCGACCATTTCAAAGCCGGGCGATACCGAATCGCAGTCGTTATCGGCCATACTGACCGTAACATCGATTGTTATGCCGGACTGATTGAGAATCCGCGTGCCTGTAATTGTCGGGCCGAGCACATCAGGCGGGTCGGGATAAAAAATACCGTCGCAGTCGTTATCAAGTTGTGTGGCAAAAGCACAGCAGCAAAACAATAGTAATACTAAGCAGGATACAAATTGGATTGTTTTTCGCATTCTTCTATCTCCTACCAAATCAGTTGAGCCTGTTGTAAAGTGACATTTTGGATACAGCTATATACTGTACCCGGAGGCCGTCTGGGCCAGACGGCTCAATTCTCTTTCCCATACAGCCCTTTCCACCTTACATATTATCGCGTTTTGTAAGTAAGTCAAGCAATAAATTAAATAAATTACAGGTCAAATCGGAACGAGAAAGCAGCGTATATCTGTCTGAAAAGAATAAAAATATACAACGGTACAGTGGCGCCGACGGTATATCCGGGCAGTGTTAATCGCCTGCCGCACAAGACATTAGGCATGCTTAAACATATCTTTACCATCTTGCCTTTTCAAGCAGTTTAGAGCGTTCATCACTGTAGTCTTTTGATATTTTGGAATACCGGTTTATGAGTTCGGGCTTGTCCTTATTCATTGCCTTGAGATGCTCGGCGGCTATGACTCCCGCGGTAAGTTTCAATGCGTAGCCGTCCTTTTGCTCCCATTGTTTTCGGTTGTTTTCAAATTCCTGAAGATAATTTTCAAATATGGCATTTATCTGTGCCGCAAAAGGCGGGTATCGAGACGCTACTATCAGTTCCATCGCCGATGTCTGGCTTGGCATCAGATTAAAGGCTTTTTTTGCCAGCTCGAATCCCGCAATTATCGAGTTAGGGTCGTTTATTCTAAGCATATTGTGAGACCTGGTCAGACACTCTGAAAATTTATTCGGAAATACCGTGTTGCCGTCGAAAACGCCGTCATAAAGTTTTTTGCCCTGCGGACTGTCAACATTAACATAAAGCCGCTGCTGTTCGTCAAGATATGCCGGTCGCCAGTTGTCGAGCATTTCAATCCCCCGCATAAACGGCGTATTATATTGATTTATCGGCATTAAAACCACCCAGACATCCTCGGCCTTGAATTCGGAATTTATAAAATCGCCGATAGCCTTATAGTCGCTGGCGGTCAGATTTCGCCCGGCAAGCTGAGCGTTCCGCACCGGCGGACCGCCTGCCATAATATTCATCCAGCGGGTATATGCGCCAGGCTCATAAGCGGCCTGTGCACGGCCGTCCATAAAAAGCTGCAAAGGCGTTTTGCCGGTATTGGGGTCGGGGTCCTGGCCGTAAGCAATGAACCCGCCCTCCGTCCAGTAATTGAACATTTTGCCGGACAATCTATTGTCGCGTATAAATTTGCATGCGTCAAAAGGCTTTACATAGGAAGCCGTCATTCTCATAAATACCGAAGTGTAATTTGGATCCTCGCCCCACGGCTGAAGATAAATACGGTCATATTTTGGAAGCACGTAACCGGCATAAGCCGCAAGGGCCATAGCCATAACCAAAACAGCCGCCTTTTTAACCGGCAAAGCGAGCTGCTCCTGCGTAATTTTAGCGACAGCCGCCAGTTTCACCGCGATTGCCCGAATTATCTGCTCG
>DYLR01000073.1 GCA_020721975.1 Blastopirellula marina
ACAGCGATATGGTGAGCGTATATCAGAGCGATTTCGGCGTATGCAGAATTGTTGTAAGCCGCTGGATTCCGCAGGATACGATTTTACTGCTGGATTCTTCGCGTATCAGCGTTTTGCCGCTGACCGGCAGAAGTTTTCATTATAAGCCTCTGGCAAGCAGCGGTGATTACGAGCGCGGCCAGATTGTCGGTGAATACACGCTCGAACTGCAAAATGAGCAGGCACATGGCTTGATTCGCGGCCTGACAACAAGCGGGTAAAATCGTGAAGCGTGAAGTGCAAAACAGAGCTGCGAGCGCAAATGTTAGCCCCTCGGCCTGTCCGAGGGGTTTCTTTCAGAGGTGCAAACAATGAATAGTTTTTGCAAAGATATTGACATATTAAAATATGAGCCGATGCTTTTCGGGGAGCTGTACATAGCGGGGCAGGTTGTGGCAAAGGGTGAAAACGGCATTCTGGCCGGCACAGCGTTCACCGCTGCCGGTGCAGATTTTGCAGCAGCGGGTGTTGATGCCGGTTATGTGATTTATATTGAGAATCAATCCGGCTCGGTTTGCGGGGCTTATGAAATTGTCTCTGTTGACGGACAGGACGAACTGACTATCAGTGTGCTTCGCAAAGACAGTACATCGCTGCCGATTCCGCCCGGAAATTCTGAAGACCTGGCATATCGAATTGTAACATATCAGCCGCAGATACAGGAAGTCTCACAGGTTCTTGCCGGCAAATTCGGTCTGCGACCTGCCGTGCCTAATGCACAGTACAGCGCAGACGATATATTTGATTCACCAATGCTCACAACGGCTGCGACGCTTTCGGCAATAACGGCGATTCTTGCAACACTTTTGAAATCCGGCAACGATGATGATATGCGTCAAAAGTATTTATTTTATGCTTCATTAGCGGCTAAAGCAACTGAGCGCTGCGTGGTATGTATCGATGCGGGCAATGACGAAATTATCGAACTTGTCGTTCATGGCGGAAGCGTCCGGCTTGCAAGAGATTAAGGTGCGGCAATGAAATTAAGTATTGACGAAAGTGTATATTTTGACAATGTGCAGCTTCACATCAGCGGAATAAAAAGACGCAGCATCGAGTTTGAAATTGCCGGTCTTAATGGTAAAGCAAGTTTTGATATGGGCACAGAAACACGTAAAATCGTTCAAAGCGGCACACTTCGTGCGGAAAACCGCCGGACGATTGACGAGCGAATCGCATTGATAACTCTTCTTATAGACGGTTATGAACATATATTGCAAAGCAGCGACGGAAAAACATTTGAGCATTGCAGAATTGATAATTTTGAACCCGGCCCAATAACCATCGGCAATGACGGGGCAAGGTGTGAATATCGCATTGAATATACGCAGTTGAGGATTTCATAATGCTTTACAGCGAAGGCATATCGCAGGTGCAGGCTTTTCCAACAGGCAACGACCCGGCAATTTGTCAGAAATTCGCGTTCGCCCGCTGGAAAAGCACATATCAGGACAAGGCTCACTGCATTTACATTAACGGCAGATTCGCAGGATTAAACGCAAATCGCGGCAGCGGCGAAATGATTGTGCCGATTGTGCTTTATCGCGGCATTGCGGAACGTATCGAGGTTTTTGCGTGTGATTCGCATGAGCCGCCGATTGAAATTGAAAGCGATTATACAGACGGGATGGTTGAGCTGCGATTTGTGATTGAACAGTCTTTGTCCGCCGATACAACAGCACAGATTTATTGTGACAATGGCAGCGGAATTGTTGATTTCGATTTGCCGCTGAATTCAAGGCCGGTTGCAATTTGGCCGGGTGGACGGGGCAAATCAGGTTTTGCACTGAACAAGTTTGGGCTGGGCGATTTCGGCTGGGACGGCGCCTGTGCAGGCGGATTTGGAATCGGCGGATTCGGCAGCGGATGTTTTGGGTTCGGCGTATGCGAATTTGTCCGGCAAAGTCCGCCGCTTGATGCCGGCAGATATATTTTCGTTGTGCGTCTTACGGACAAATCAGGCAATTACAGCGATGTCGAGTTTTCGCCGGTTATAGTAATATCTCCAGCCGTACCGGCAAAAAGATTAACTGTTAAATCGTATGACAGAATAATTGACAAATTGATTTTGAAAATTGATTAAGCGAGGTTATTATGTCCGAGGCATATCCATCAGACAATGAGCTTTTGAATCTTATCAGTGATGAGCAAACCGGCGTTGAATATATTCCCACAGGCACATCGCCTTATTATCTGCATTTTCGCAGGCTGCTTTACAGGCTGCTTTTAGCGGCCGGGCGGGCCAACGACCTGCGTGTTTTCGACGAAGGCGGACTGAATATCGGCGTAAAATCCGGAGCATTTTTCTTAGGCAATACGCTTATCGAATATGCCGGTTCAAGCGGCAATGAATTAGCCGACGATAAACCTGCCATTTACGTTTATCTTGACGCAGAGGGAAATCTTGTCACAAATCAGTACACAGCGTTTCCCAATATGGCAGATGAGCCGCATATCCGTCTTGCAGTCGTATCAACAGGCGGCGGGGATATTACTTCAATTAACGACAGCCGCGGCAGTCATATTTGGCAAGTACCTTTCGCCGCAGGCGGAATTAAAGATGTGATTGAAGCACACAGCGCCGATGACACACTGAATCAATCCGAATCCGGCAGTGTGCATACCAACCTCGGTGCGACAGGCACAATTATGCTCACTTTGCCCGCCGGCGCAGAAGCAGGAACACGTTTTGCTTTTGCTGTCCAGGCCGCACAGCAATTGCGCATTGAACCAGGCACAGCAGCAATATTTGACAGCAGCGGCCAGACCGCCGGAAAATATAAATATGCCGACGCTATTGGTGCGTGTATCACACTAATTGCCGACGCAAACGGCGACTGGGCGGTAATTTCCAAAAGCGGCTCGTGGAGCCAGGAGGCTTAAAGGTTATGGCGAGCAAATATGTATCACACGCCGGCGACGACGGTGCGGCAGGTTCAAGCCTTGCGCCTTACCGCACAATTCAAAAAGCCATCGACAATATAGGCGCAAACGAGACGGCTTATATTATCAACGACGGCGATTATGTTCTTGAAACGCTGCACACCGCCGCGGACGGCGTAATAACCGATGGAACGCAGTTCACCTCCGCAAGTCAGAATTTTACCGACTCGGTTATCGGGAAAAATCTATTTCTTCGCGGGCTTTACGGCGATGACGGCTACGGTTATAAAATAATCGCCCGCAACGGTCAGACGCTCACATTAAGCAGAACCGCCCCCAACGGCAGCGGCAGAACATATTATATCGGCGACCAGGACGCGATAAGCATTATGATGGACAATCCTGCCGGCAATGCGCAATCAAATACCTGGATCCGGCTTGCAGGCGAGAACAGTTCAGACCGCCCGCTCATACGCACCTCCGGCGGCGCGGCAAATGACCTTGCCATTATCAGAATTGCCGGCCAGGCACAAACCGTTGAATCCCTGCTGATTCAAGGTACTGCCGGCAGTTCACAAATCGCAGTTCTTGAAGAGGATGTTGCGGTTTACAGCGGCCTGCAGGTTCGTAATTGTCATATCAGCGGAATCAAGATAGGCGTGCGGAGCGCATGGCAAAAAAATGTTGCGGTACTGGGCTGTATCGTGGAACTCGGCACAAATCAAACCGCCTCTAACGGATTGTACATTTCCGGCGAAGGTGCGGCGCTTATCGGCAATTTCATTCGCGGAGTTTTGGGCGGAAATAATTTAAGCAATCGCGGCATTTCCATTTCAGGCAGCGGCGGCTATATATTCGGCAATATTGTGCGAGATTTTCAGGGTTCAAGTTTCACCGCCGGCATTGTGCTATCCGGTTCGGGCTGTTCGGTCGCGAATAATACGGCTTATAATATTTTGACAAGCAGCGCCACCGGTTGCGGCGGGCTGGTGTTGCAGAAATGCGCAACGGCAATTAACAATATTATTGCCGGATGCACTTACGGAATTAAGCGATTCAGTTATGAAATCGGATTGGCCGATTATAACTGCGTTTACAACTGTACGACTCCTTATGACGGCCTTTCCGCAGGACTGCACGACCTTGCCGTCAATCCTGAATTTGAAAGTGTTCAGAATGACAATTTCCGGGCGCGAAACCCTCTTGTGCTTCGCGGCGGGATAAGCGATATCGCCGGCAATCCCGGCAGCATAGGCGCAATTCGGCAAATGCACCACTTTCCTCAAAGAGCTTCAGGATTTAACCCGGCAAGACTTTCAATCATCAGATAGGAGATTTAGAAATGGCAAACGCTTCAATTGAAATCCCATTTTACGTCGCAAAAGACGGCTCACCGCTGGGCGGCGCAGCTTCGCAAATGAATTTTGAATCACTTCGCGCCACCGGCGGCGCCGACAAATTATCATCTGCCCCGCAAATAATCGAAATCGGCGGCGGCTGGTATAAATTTGCCGTTGCTTACGGCGAGGCGCCTTTTGACGGCGGCGATTTAGTCGGTGTTATAGACGCCGACAGCAGCGGCGCAAATTCACTTTCAAACGCCGAGCGTTATATACCTGTTGAAGTGCGGCTGGATTTTTACGCACTGATGAGACTTGTCAACACAATGACGCAGGATAAACTCACCGGCGATATGCTTATTAAAAATCCGGCAGGCAATACAATATTGAAACTGGCCATTGCCGACGGACAGAGTGAACTTACACGACAGCCCGGAGCCGCATAATGGATATTGAATTTTTTGACAGCCTGTTTGAAGGCGATTCAGTCTGCGGTACAAAATTCTGCATGGGACTTACCGGCGGTGATTTCTGGGCAAGAAAAGCCGGCTGCGCAGTTTTGTATCGCGGCGTGGAAATTTTAAGCGACCTGAAACACATCATCGCCGTTGCAGATTATAACGCACAGCAAATTGAAGTGCCGTCAATAAATGAACATCAAAGCGGCGTAAATTATTACTATCGACTCAATCGGGTCAACATCTGCGGCGAACGGGAAAAAACACAAACAGCATGTTTGAAATTTGAGGTTTAATATTTTCGTATGAACAACAGCGTTGATGTTATTATAAACGATTCAAATCAACTGGCGTATTCAGCCTGTCGATACGCGGTTCTGCTCGATGGTGCGCCTGTGGATTTTCTTGAGGTTCTGTCGATTTCCCGCAGCGGCCCGCCGGATTTCGGCAGTGCGGAACTTGCTTTTATTCCAAAACAACCGTGTGATATAAATTTGTTGGCGATTGATTATTATCTCAGGCCCTGGCAGAAAATAAATATAGGTTTGTATGTTGAAACAAATCCGCCGCTTGCCGCAAATGGATTTTACAGTGTATTTGAGGGTTATATTGTAAAAACCGAAAGTTCAATCTTGTCCGATAATTTTTCGATGCGCTTATTTGCCCGCGACATAAGCTGTAAGCTGCAAAAAATTACAGTCTGTGGCCGACGGGTTTCAAAAGGCAGCAGTACCGTATTTATCGACAGCCTTGAAACAATTTTCAATCCTGACGGCAGGGGCAACGCCTCGATACAGCAAATTTGGCATAACGGGAAATGTTATAAAATGTTTACCGCCCGCCAGGCCGACCGCTGGACTATTGCCCAGGCAATCGATTATCTTCTGAGTGAATATGCAGGACAGTATATTATATGGCCGGATATTGAGCATCTTGAAAATTTGACCGGCGGTACAATCGCGGCTGATTTGGATGTTACGGGAACTTCGCTGCTTACGGCAATTGACAGGTGCTGTCATCAGTGCGGCATTGAATTCGACCTGCACAACAATGAACTTGTGTTCTATAAGAAAGGTTTCGGCAGGACTGTCGAGCTTGACTGCCAGAGGACGGGCGAATCGCTCAATATCGCAAAAACTAATATCGCTTCAGTAAAATCATTCCGAACAGCCGAACAGATAACGCATCGCTATATTTGTCAGGGCGATTATAAAATTTATGAAGCGACGTTTAATCTCATTGGCGGCTGGCAAAAATCGCTCGAATCAACCGATTATGACCGCTACAATCCTGCGTTCAATCCAAACTTTCAAGAGATTAAGGATGTTTATCGCAAATGGGTATTGAACGAAGCCGGCGATTATATCGGTTCGGATTACTATGGCGATGAGCCGTTTGATTTTTCGACGATTTTTGAAGGCGGCGCTTATATTGCTTCAAATCGCCGGTTCTATCCTTGTTTGAGTTTCGACGCCGCCGGAAAAAGTGTGGGCTATTTTCTTGAAGTATCATACAACGAAGGGCAAAGCTGGCAAAGGTATCTGCGACCTTTTGAGCTTTTACAGAACGAATGCGGAATCTGGCTTGCCGACGAACAGCTCGACGCCGATGTATGGTTTAGTTTGCTCAAGGGAATTATTCGCTTTCGCATAACCGCCACGGTCATCTCCGACGAGCGATTGCAGGCGGTTATCGCCGATGGTCCGATTGCCGGCGTAAACGACGTTATCGACAAAATCATCACGCTGCCCAGACGCTTCAAATATCGAAAAGTAAGTCCACAGAGCATTTTCTATGGAAATTCGACAGGCGCAGACCACTCCGACGATGCCGGCGATATTGCCGAATTTGCACGGGGCATTCTGCAAAAATCAGCAATGCCGGTCGAAAAAATTGACGCACAGCTTATCGGCATACAGGGTTTTTATCAGCCCGGCGATGTTGTTAAAAGCTCGCCGGCCGGACGCGACATCCTTAACTTAAACGGCCTGCACGATGAGATTTGTCTTATCGAGCAGGTGAAAATGGATTTTCAAAAGCAATGCACGAATATTCAGTTGGCAAAATATAGATTGTTTTTTTAACTTTTAACGGAGAGTCTTTATGGACGGTCAAATAAATATTTCAGATGAAATTCAGACTCTCGGCAGACTTTCACGCAATGCCGATTTGCCGGCAGAGCCGGGGCGATTCGCCGCCGCAGGAACACGCACAGCTAACTGGGTCGTTAAAATCATCAGCCACGACAGTTTCAATTTATACAATGTGGAAGTGGTTGAGATAAATTTTCCCGGCTCAAATCCGGCCCTTACGGGAATGGCTTATCAGGCGTTTAATCTTGCCGAATCTTTCACACAGACAGGCTCCGGCCCCGCAGTCGGCAAATATGCCGTTATGTCCCGGCTTGGCAGCGTAAATGTATTTAATGTGCAGGCATAATATGAGCGACGAAGCAAAAATCGACAACGGCTGGCATTTTAACAAAACGATAAGCCTGTCTTTAATCGTGCAGCTTGTGTTTTTGGCCGGGCTGATTATCGGCACATGGGTCAATCTGCAAAAACAGCTTTCGCTTTTGCAGCACGATATGAATACGCTGCTTGAAAATCAAAAGCAGTTTCAGTCCCGGCTGGAAAGACTCGATGATAAATGTCTTATTTACGACTGCCGCATCGGCACAATTGAAAAGCAAATATCAAAATTTCAAATTCAGGGAGAGTTCAAATGAAGCACTTTATTATTTTGGCGAGTTTAACATTATTTACCGGCTGCCAGTCGCTTCGTTTTGCGCCGAGCGAGGCACAAAAGCAAAGTGCATGGCTTCATCAGCGAACTGCATCCGTAGCGGCTGATATTGCAAAACAGCAGGATTGTCCGCAGGAGCTTGTGCAGCTTACGGAAATGTCCGCCGAGCAGAGTAATGCTATTTTGGCTTATTATGGCCTGCCGCAGCAGCTTCCAGCGGCGCAGAGCATTGATGATATTTTGAGCAATACGAGCCGCTCGATTACCGCTCAGGCTGCCGAGGATGCCGTCGAAAGGCCGGATTTGTGGGATATAAGCGAGGCGGCTATGGAACTTGGCATTGCGATAGCGGGCATTTTAGGCGGGGCTTATGGCCTGCGAATAGCGGGCTTTCTGCGTGATGCACAGAATAAATCGCGGGCGTTGAAGGAAATTATTCTTGGCAATGAACTGTTCAAGCAGCAACACGCAGGGTTGTCGAATGCTTTTAAACAGGCTCATGTTCACCAATCCCCGGCGACAAGACAAATTGTTGCAGAGATGAAAAAATAAATTATTCACAGCCGCGATAACAATGGAGTAGTCAACCGCTCATTTACATTCGCGGCTCTGAAAGAACCTGCCGGACAGGCCGGCAAAGAAACCCCCAGGACAGGCCTGGGGGCTAAAAACTCCTAACTCCTAACTCACGACTCTTTTCTATTCCCTATTTCTTAATTCTTCTTGTCAGTTCTTCCAGTTGTGCGTGGATTTGTTCATCGGTTTTTTCGAGCTCGGCGATTTTTGCGCAGGCGTGCATTACGGTTGTATGGTCTCTGCCGCCGAGATGGCCGCCGATTTCCTCGAGGCTGTGCCGGGTGAGGCTGCGGGCAAGGTACATGCACATCTGTCGCGGCAGTGCGATGCTCTGGCTGCGTTTTTTACTCTGCAAATCGGTCAGCCGCACATTAAAGAAATCCGTAACCGCTCCGATGATATCGGTAATGTTAATCTGCCGCTGCGTAATTTCGTTATGTTTTCCCAGAGCCTCGGCGGCCAAATCAAGAGAAACTTCCCTGCCTGTGGATTTTGAAATCGCGTAAATTGTCGTAAGTGCGCCTTCAAGCTCGCGGATATTCGATGTTACCGCCTTTGCGATATATTCAACAACGTCGTCTGGTATTTCAAAGCCGCGCATCGCAGCCTTTTTCTTGAGAATGGCTATGCGTGTTTCGAATGTCGGCTGGTCGATTCGAGCGACTAAGCCCCATTTGAATCGGCTAACGAGTCTTTCTTCAAGCGAGGCAAGGTCGCTCGGCGCACAATCTGCGCTTAGCACAATCTGTTTGCGGTTATTATACAGAGCGTTGAAAGTGTGGAAAAACTCCTCCTGGCTGTGTTCCCGTTCCGAAAGAAACTGCACATCGTCTATGACCATCAGGTCAACGTTGCGATAGGTATTTTGGAATTCGTGTACCGTTCCCTGTTCTATGGCGCCGATGAATCGGTTGACAAATTCTTCGCAGCTGAGAAATTGTATTCTTGCGTCGGAGATGTTCTTTTTTGTTTCCGCGCAAATCGCGTGCAGCAGATGAGTTTTGCCCAGGCCGACCGAACCGTACAGAAACAACGGGTTGTACGTTGTGCCGGGCGAATTGCATACTGCCACGCAGCTTGCATGAGCAAGTCGATTGCCAGGCCCGACAACAAAGGTATCGAAAGTATAATCCGGATGAAGTTTAATGCCGTTAATTTTAAGCGATTGTGCAGATGAGCCGTTGTTTTGCGAACGCGGGACAAATTTTACTGATACCAGGTGGCCTGTAATCTGGCCGGCAGCACGAGTGAAGTTATTAAGACAATTGTCCTTGAGAAAATCGCCTGCCGCCTGGTCGGGGCATATCACTTCGAGCACCCCCCCGTTGAAACTGCCCACGGCCAGGTCGTCAAACCACTTGCGCGTATTGACGGGGTCGAGCATTCTGACTCGCTCGATTATTTTTGTAAAAAGCTGTGTTGTGTTTTCAGCAGCCAAAATTGTTCCCTGTAAAACGAGAAAACTTTAACCTTTTTGGCAAATTTTGTCAATGATACAGAGTTCTTGAAATTTTGCCCCTGTTATGCGACAATTTAATGACCAATATTCCAGCGAAAGTCTTTTGGTTATTGGTAATTGAAAATTCTCTGGACATTCGGATTTGGT
>DYLR01000074.1 GCA_020721975.1 Blastopirellula marina
CGAACAATACGGCTATTCGGTCCGCAGTGGTGTCTTTTGTTGTGAGCCGGTAAACGAGCCTGCCGTTATTTGAGAGCGAAAACGCCGTTTGGGGATGAGCCAGACCGGCGCGAATAAACTGCTCGGTGATATGCGACATTTCGGTGTTGGCGGTGCGGAGAAATTTGCGCCTGGCCGGCAGTTTATAGAAAAGATTATTAACCTCGACAGTAGTGCCTATGCCTCCGCTGCACGGTCTGACCGGGCCGGCAATGCCGCAATCAATCTCGACACAATTGGCCGAGTTGCAGCCTCCCCGGCGGCTGGTCATACGAACCTGTGCTACAGAGCCTATGCTGGCCAGAGCCTCGCCGCGAAAACCCATCGTGGAAATGTTCAGCAAATCCGCCGACGTTTGAATTTTGCTTGTGGCGTGAGGCTCAAATGCTTTGGCCAGGTCTTCGTCGTCCATACCGCAGCCGTTATCGACGACTTTGATAAGTTTTTTGCCCCCGTCCTCGATAAAAATATCTATTTGTGCAGCGCCTGCGTCAATGCTGTTTTCGACAAGTTCCTTGACCACGCTGGCAGGCCGTTCGATTACCTCGCCGGCGGCAATCATATTTACCATATTGCGGTCAAGTACCCTTATTTGTCCCATAGGATATATTGCATTGTATAAATTATTTCACCCCGGCCATTTTTAAAGCCTGCTTTGCAGAAACACGGCATGCCTTGCCATTACGGCTTATAATAACATACTGGCCAAGCAAGGCCTTTTTCTGCAATTCTTCCCGCACGGCTTTTTGCAGACATCTGCCGGCTTCTATTGCCATTTTATCGGTTTGCTTTGTAGTCATTCGATTGCCTCAAAATTTTTTCATGTATATCCTGATTTAAAATACGTATGCCTTTGCTGTCCTGTCGAAAAATAGGGTTCAGATTAGGCCCCGAATTATCATAACAAATTACTCTATCGCAGAGAGGAATGTAAATTTTTATTAGATTATGCATTATACGAGGATAGCGGCGGTAAATAGTGTCATTGGGTATGTCGTGTCCGCCATGCTCGACGCGTTCACGAATTCGCTTTTTTGAAAATTCGGCGTCAGGAATCCATAAGAAAAATAAAACTATCCACCAGCCATCCTGTCTGAGTTTTTTCAGCAGACTAATATAACTGCGGCCTGCCAGTGTTGTTTCAAAAGCAAAATCTGCCCGCTTGTGGATATTTGTATATATCTGTCGAAGAAAAACACGACCGGCTTCATATTGAGCTGATAACGAATCAAAAGGGGAAAAACCATAAGCTATAAGGTCGGCATTCACAAAATTGCGGCAACCTGCTATTTGCGGCAGGTAACGTAATGCGAACGTGGTTTTTCCTGCACCGTTGGGACCAGCAATGATAAAACAGGTTGGCCTTCGCTTTTTTCTCATTATATTTTAACGCACAAACAACGATTTGCCTGTCATTTCCACAGGCTGGGGTATTTCCATCATTTCGAGCATTGTCGGCAGAATATCCGCAAGAGCGCCGCCGTTTCGCAATTTGCAATTTTTATTTTTCTCATCAAAAATAATAACAGGCACATCGCCAACAGTATGAGCCGTATGCGGCCCGTCGCCGTCCTTCATCTTCTCGAAATTGCCGTGGTCTGCGGTGATAATCGCTGCTCCGCTGAGCTGTTTGAGTTTGTCCAGTATCCTGCCAAGACACTGGTCAACCGCTTCAGCGGCCTTTACCGCTGCGTCAATAAATCCCGTATGGCCGACCATATCGGGATTGGCAAAATTAACGACATACACGTCATGCTGATTGGCGTTGAGTTTTTCCAGCACCGCATTGCACACTTCAAACGCGCTCATTTCCGGCTTTAAATCATAAGTTCGCACTTTGGGCGAAGGCACAATCTGACGGTCTTCGCCGGCAAACGGCTGCTCGGTATAATCGTTAAAGAAAAACGTCACATGAGCATATTTTTCCGTCTCGGCACATCTGAACTGTTTTAAGCCAAGTTCACTCCAGTAAGCGCCGGCAATATTTTTCATTTTTTGAGGTTTCACAAATGCAACCGGCGCAGGTATCGTCGAATCATATTCCGTCATACAAACATAATAGATATCCGGGCGAACTTTCCTGTCAAAACCGCTAAATTCATCGTCAACAAACGCTCGCGTGATTTCACGCGGCCTGTCGCCGCGAAAATTAAAGAATATCACGCCGTCGCCGTTTTCTATTTTTGCAAGCGGCGAACCGGCTGAATCCGTGATGCACACCGGCTCAATAAATTCATCCGTAATATTTTTGCCGTAGCTTGCCTGTATTGCTGCAGCTGCATTTGCAGCTCTTTCGCCTTTTGCCTGGGTAAGACATTCATAAGCCCTTTGCACGCGGTCCCAGCGGCTGTCGCGATCCATCGCGTAGAACCGTCCCATTATCGTGGCTATCCTGCCTGTTCCGATTTGAGCCATCTTATTTTCAATCTGTGCCAGATAATTTTTGCCGGACGTCGGCGGAGAATCGCGCCCGTCGGTAAAGGCATGCAGATATACTTCACTGATATTATTCCTTTTCGCAAGTTCAAGCAGGGCATACAAATGCTCAAGAAAAGAATGAACGCCTATATCGCTGCAAAGCCCCATCAAATGCAGTTTGCCTTTGTTCTTCTTAACAAATGCGATACAACTTTTAAAAGCCTCATTTTCAAAAAAGGAGCCGTCGCGTATCGTCTTGCTGATGCGCACCGATTCCTGGTCAACGATACGGCCTGCGCCGATATTCTGATGACCCACTTCGCTGTTGCCCATAGTCCCGTCCGGCAGGCCGACATATTGGCCGTAGGTATGAATCAGACAATGTGGATATTCCTTCATCAGCATATTATCAACCGGTATTCTGGCAATTTTTGTCGCGTTGAAAGAATCTTCCGCAGGATTCGGATTATAGCCCCATCCGTCGCGGATTATCAGCATAAAAGGTCTTCTGCTCAACTTTACTGTCATAAAAACTCCAAAAAAATAATGTGTTTCGAGCGGGATATGATAGGACAAAAGTATGGAAAAGTCAATAAAACTAAAAGGACGGGGTATATAAACATCCAATAACCAATAACACAACATCCATTTAATAATCAATATTCAATAACCAACATCTCCGCGAAACGGCTGTTTAATTATTGAAAATCGGTTATTGGTTATTATTTGGATATTTTCTTTTGTTGTTTATCCGCCGTCAGTATGACGGCGTATTCGTCAGCCCGCAGACCTGTCCTGCGGGTCAACAATATAATATAATCACGACTTTTCGCAAGTCTGACCCCGGCGGCAGGCGTCGAGGCTGACAAGTCCCCGATTTATTCGCGGGGTTTTATTTCTGTGCAGGCGCATTACATAAAATAGCTCAGGCGCATATCCGCCTTCCAGCTGTCCTTTGCGCCTTTTTTCTTTTCGAGCTTGAGCTGTGTGCATTGCAGATTCGGCCAGCGATACTGCATCAGCGACAAAAACGTCGTGAACCTCACAATATCGAGATTGTCTACCGCAAGGGACGCCTCCTGCACTTTTTGTCCCGATACATTTCGCGCAGGCTTGACGCTGATATTATAGCCCGTCGGCGTAATGCCGCATTCCTGTGCGACCTTGTTAATAGCCGTGGCGTAATCGAAACTTCCGGCCTTGTTCTGCGTTTCGGCATATTCAAGCCTTTTCGAGTCAAGCTGAAGTATCTCCGCAATCTTTTCCTGCGATTCGACGAATCTCTGCTTTTCCTCATAAAGCCGGTTTTTTGCGCCAATCGTACCGACGGTAGCCAGCCACAAAGGCCACAAAGAAAGCACAACCGGCACGGCTATAAAATAAAATATCGGTTTTCTCAAAATATCCTTCATTCTTTTTCGCCCTGTTTTTTGGAATTTATTGTCATCCTGAAACTATCCCTGTCATTTTTGGATTGATATGTGAACTGTTGCCGCTGGAGTTTCTGATGTTTATCTATGGCTTCAAATAATTTCAAATGTCCGCCGGTGTTTGTACTGCCTGCAATTGTTA
Organism: Blastopirellula marina; assembly: GCA_020721975.1. GTDB lineage: Bacteria > Planctomycetota > Phycisphaerae > Sedimentisphaerales > UBA12454 > DYLR01. The sequence goes on from DYLR01000074.1 coordinate 4,030, forward strand.
TATCCTTTTGCGAAACGGTAATGCTGCTTATTTCGAGGTCAACCGTCTTGTCGGTCTCATTGAAGGCCTCAAGCAGATATGTCATCTGGGCCGCTACCGAATCTTCGCCTTCTGCGGCGAACTGACCGGCCTTGACGCTTTTTATTTTGGAAATCTCACGAGTAAGTTTGCTTACCGGATTTTCGGTCGATGGAAATTTCTGTCCGGGCATCGCCAGGGCATATTCGGCTCGCAGGTTGCGGTCGAGTTTCGCACGATACTGATTTGTTTTGAACATTTCCAGCTGAAGGTACAGCCCCAGCGCAAAAATCACTATAGTCGCCATTACGCTTACAGCCATAATCGTAGTTTCAACAATAATCTTTTTGCCCTGGTAGGGCATGAATGCCGGGCGGAAATCCACCGTGTCGGATTTGATAAGCTGTCCCATTGCCGCACCGGCAGCACAAATCATTTCTATCGCGGGGCATTGCTGCGGGTCCGCAGCGGCAGCGGAAAAACCGGCCGGAATATCGACGGATTCAACTTTTAACGATACAAGCCGTTCAATCGCTGCGGCGTCGATAGTGCCTGTGGAATCGTACATTTTTATGCCGTCAATCAATCCTGCCGAGTTTCCTGCTGCGGCAGTTATCATTATTTCTCGCGATAATAATCCTGTTTTGTTCTGTGACGGATTAGTAAGAAATGTCCGCAGCAGAGGCTTGTTCCTGTCGGCTGCCGGAGAAATGATATAACAGTTATGATTTGAAATCATCGCCCAGATGAAAGACTTCCACGAATCACCGCCGAGCTGTTCGCAAAGTCTTCTAACGCCGATAACGTCCGGCTCAACCGTTACAGGGTCGAGTTTATTTACCGCCATATCAAGAATAATATCATGCAGCTTCTGTTTGCCGGATGCAAATACGTTCAGGTCGCTGCCTGATTCGCTTTGCGAGATTATTTCAAATGCCACTGCCATTTCAGCCGCATCCGCAGCCAGCGATTCTTCCGCGTCAAAAGCGACGGTTTTGCTTATTTGTTTTGCATCCTTAAATTCGGAATGCAGGCTCTGCTGGGAATACAGTCGGCAGTCCAGCGCGACGGCTGCGGCGGAAAATCCGATATTCTTCTGCCGGACCGTCTCTGCAATAACAGCGGCAATGCTTTTGCCGCCCTGCTGTTCGTCCGGCGCAAGAGCCTGTGCGGTAAAACAATCAAAAACCTTAAAACCGCTGTCGGAACAGCCAAGCAGCACAACTGCCGCGTGGTCCGCCGAAAGATATACCCCGAGTATTTTATTATGATGTTCCATCGATTATCCCGTGCCGTACAACATAAACAATCCGTCAATTTGAATTTATCACGCCTATTTTATAAAATTCCTTTCCCTGTTTTTTTACGCCCGCTTCGGCAATACAGCTTGCCGTGCCGCTGCTGGCTGTAATTCTTATGGAATATATGTCGGACTGAAAGCAAATAAAAGGTTCTGCTTTGGCAACAGAATTGCTGAATTCATTTAATTCCTTTTTCAGTTCGGTCATATCCTTAAACGGTTTTATCCTGCGCTTCTGAATTATAGCCTCGGCAACGTCAACTTCATCGCCGCCGAACAAAAACGCCGCTTCAAGCACATGTCGCGGAGCGGTATTGATATTAATTTTATCGGAGCCCCACAGCCCAAGATATTTCAGCGCAGATTCGTATCGCCTCGGATTCTCTGAAGAATACACCGGCCTTGTCAGCGCGTCAATATCGAGCATCGGACTATGCAGCAGCCTGGCAAAGTCTCTGGTATGCGTAACCATAGGCTTTTGCTGACGAGTGGTGCGGGTTTTAGCATATCTTTGTCGCAGACTGCGTCGCCGGGCCGCTCGACCCCTTGCTGTATTGGCGGCCGGCTGCTGCTGAGAGCCGGAAACATTTACGGTTTCCTCAATTACTATCGGCTGAAGTTTTTGACTGTATTCCTTTATTGCCTGAATTCTCGCAAAATCATCCGCCATATCCTCATATTTGACATATTCTTCCTGAATCGTCTGCGGCTCGGTGTTTTCGATATAATTGCCGTCCGGAACCTGTTCGGCATTCACGGCATAACCGCTGTAATAATCAATCTCTTCATCCAAACGAGGCGTCATCCACGCAAAAAAAAGTTTCACTGCCGTGTTTATTGCCGGCTTTTGCTCTTCATCACGGCTCAATACCCATACAAGCGGAAATTTGGCGTTCTCATCTATTATCTCAATTCGCACTTTGGCAGAACCCATATCAAATTCAACAGGCTCGGAAACATACGGCCACTGCGGACCATAAGGCCCGCGAACAATAAATTCTTCCCCGGCAACAGCTTCATTAGCGTCAACGCTGTTAAAGTCAAAAAACAGATTCGGGTCGTTAAAATCGCTCATTTCCTCGCCGGCCATTTCCTTCATTGCGTTGAACATCTCAAGCAATCCGCTTTCCAGAGCCATAGCCATTTTGTCCGCCCCTGCCGTTTCATTACTCTCGACAGGCATATTCGCGTCATTGACGTCCGTATAATCCATTTCAGCCATTTGTTCACGCCAGGCATTAATCCACTCGATATATTCCTGATTGGTCATTGAAAAAACATCGGAAAAATCCGGCTCATTGGGTCTTTCAATCAATTTCGGTCGAATTGATGCCGTTTCGGAAAGCGCATACTTCATCGCCGAATCACAGGCATACCGCGCCTGCTGATAATCAATAAGATACTGCTGACGGTGACGATACGTCGCAAGCCTCAACGTCATACGGTAAATCACAGCGCTTAACACCGTAAGCAGCACGATTATTATCAATAATGCAACGCCTTTTCGAGAACAATTATTCATCTTTTTAATTGCGGTAATTGCGGCAAACCGGGAATATCCGGCTGATTTTGCGGGTTCTCATTTACACTGTTTGCACTGTTAGGTTCGCCCGACGGTGCATTTGCATCCGAAACGTCATTGCTGTCTTCAGGCATATCCGCTGCCAAATCGGCAAAATCAGTCCTGACGAAAATAAAACTTATCTCCCTGCTGCGGTCAACAGCTATCGTTCTTTGAAAAACCTGTTCAGGCAAAATTCCAAAACTGCCGTCGGTCATCTCAACAGGCTCGGCGAAGCTGATGCTTATTCGCACGGCAGGCGGCATTTTTGTGCCGCTCCAGGCATTTTTAACCTGCTCATTCTCCAGGGCTTCAATCTTAAACTGCGTCAGACCGCCGCATATAGGCACATACCTGTCAAGTTCATACTGCTGTTTTTCAACGTCGAGAATCTTGTCTTCCAGCGAAAAGCCGCTGCGGCTGCGATAGAGTATAAGGCCGTTCACATCAGGCCTGTCGCTCAATGCCGCAACCCATTCTATTTTTTCAAACACCACAGGCTTGTTTTCCTTGTCGAACAGGCGGTTTTGTATAATAAGCCTTGCTTTGTTGTACCCGCCTTCAAATTTATTTTCAAAGGCCATCTCCACATCGGTATCGCTTACAACCATCCTGTCGATATCCTCTGCAATTCGCTGAAGAACCTCCGGCGCCAAGGCGTTTTTCTCTATTCCGGCGTTAATGCCCGCCTCCGCCCTGCGTACGGTCAAATACACCCCAAGCGCCGCCGAAAGCACCATCGCACAAATTGCCACAACAGCTATCGTTTCTGCCAGACTGGCAAAACCGGCCCTGCTACCTGCTGCCGGCAGACGGCACAGGAACGGCTTCCTGCGGTTCAGGCATCGGATTATTCTGCAAATATTGGTCATAATCGTCCGTGTTCTGCGGATAAAGCTGGTCCGCCTTCCATATTCTGTAGTTCTTATCAAAATTATAAACCTGACTTATCGGCACATAATATCCGTCGATAATAAGAACGATATTTCGTCCTTCATAATCGGCAGCTTCAACATCTTCGACAATTCCGCTGTAATCCCGCCATTTATATTTTCCGGCGGCATCGGGAATTTCATCTTCCATTTTATAATCCACCTGTTGGCCGATAAGAGATTGAGCGAATTGCAGTTTGCTTAGGTACGCATCTTCTTTGCGTTTCTGGTCTATCAACTGTGCTATCTGCTGCCTGTTAAGGCTGGTTATCCAGTGGGTCAGTTCCACCCGCTGCGTTTCTCCGGCTGCATCGAGAAAATCCGCTCCGCATATTGCACGAATCCACATCCGGCCGGTTACAGGCTCAAAAAACGCCTCAACCGTGGAGTCCCATTCAATATTCGGATACTGTTCGCTTACGCCGTATTCAATATTTTCCTTAATCGACGCCGAGGCCAAAAGCGTTTCCATATTTTCGCGGGCCACCTCAAATGCCTCCCTGCGCAGCTTTATATTCACAGCAGCCTGTAGATTATTATTCAGCGAAACCAGAATCGTAGAACCAATAATTACAAGTATCGTCACGGCGGCAACTACCTCAATAAGAGTGAACGCATTTGCTCTTCCTTTCAGAGCCGCGAACATTAGTGAGCGGTTTTTTATCCCCGCAATTTTCGCGACACGGGCATCTTGTCCGTGATTTATTCTCGTGGTTTCTTTATTTTCAAAAAACGATTTCATCGCGAAGTTTCGGCGTAAGTATTTCAACATCGCCGCTTTTGAACTCCACATTTCGACTGATTCTGTTTACAACAATCGAGTACGGCTCGCCGCGGTCGTTCAGCAATACTATTTTCCCGCCGTATTGCCAGCCGTTTTTGCCGACGCGAAAAAGCGCCAGACCTTCATGCGTACTTTCAAAATCGTCAAACATTACATAATCGAGGATGAATTTGTCGTCAAAATACCCGACGTCTATTATTTCATCTTCAAGCACATCAGCCGCAAGGTCCGTACTGATTCGCCTGACCAGATAAATGCCCTGGTCAAAATCCAGACGCACTTCAAATCTTGTGCCGCTTTGTGCCGCATTGGAAGCCGCCCGCCGCATAAGATTGACAAGCTCAAACGCCCTGCCGTCAAAGCCGGTGTTTGCAAACAGCCCGGCAATGTTAAACACGGCTATCATTAAAAACAGCGACAATATCGCCACTACAACGACAAGCTCTATCAAAAAAGCTCCCTGTTGTTTGCCGTACGTCGTCGAACAATAATTGCCGGTCCGTAAAAACACAAAGAATTATTTATAACCTTTTAGTTCACATCCGTACTTAGTAAATCGGCGTCGTATCCTTCGCCGCCTTCCTGTCCGTCTGCGCCATAGCTGATAATTACAAACGGCTTGCCGCTTTCAGGATACCTTTGGTAAATAAATTCATGACCCCAGGCATCTTTCGGCACTTCGGTGCTGTCGAGGTATCCGCCCGGCGCCCAGTTTTGCACATCCGTCGGCTGCTCGACAAGCGATATTAAGCCTTCTTCCTCGGTCGGATACCTGCCGGTGTCGAAATTAAATTGCGCCACTGCCGCCCTGAGAACCTTGAGATTCGCTTTGGTAGTTGTTACACGGGCTTTGTCGGTCTGGCCGAAAATATTTACCGCCGCAATGCTTGCCAGCAGGCCAATGATGATAATTACCGCCATAATTTCAACCAGCGTAAATCCGTATCTTTTTTTTTGCAGTTTTTTCATGTTTACTCCCGTAAAATTTGTTGGTCGTTATTTTATTC
>DYLR01000075.1 GCA_020721975.1 Blastopirellula marina
TATTGCCTTATCGCTGGATAATCGCTTATTCGTCATGGCTGCAATGATTTACTTGATGTTAGGCGGTATAGGCTTAATCGTAAATGGTGCGTTATTATCCGATGGTTCCAGTCGCCCTGTCGCGCTGCATTTGGTCACGGTGGGGTTTATGCTCATGCTGTTTTATGGGCTGGGTGCGCATATGTTGCCACGCTTTACTGCTAATCCCATCCGTATGGGTTATTGGCCATGGTTGCAAATGGGACTGGCTCATGCGGGCATGATCGCTTACGCCGTTGGATTTCTTGCTGGATGGCTGACGCTGATTGTAGCGGGCGGTATCGGCATTTTGCTATCGTTATGCCTGTTCAGTTGGCGGATATGGGAGGTGTTATGGCCGCGCCCCCAACATAGCGACGGCATCAACATACCTATCCATATTCAATAAACCTAGCGGTTCAGCCGCACCATCAATGCTTCGGTTTTCTCCGTGTCCGTGGATTTGAGGATTTTTTGGGTAAGTGCGTGAATTTCACTGCTGTGGGTGGTCAGCACTTGCTGTTTTACACTCAACAAACTCGCAGGTTGCATGGAGAATTTACGCAAACCTAGCCCGATAAGCAAGCGCGTGAGTTTGGGATCACCTGCCATTTCACCACAAACGGAAACAGGCTTACCTGCTTTTTCGCCTGCGCGTAATGTCATCGCTATTAACTGCAATACGGCTGGATGCAGCGGATTATACAAATAACTCACGCTATCATCGGCGCGGTCTATCGCTAAGGTGTATTGAATTAAATCATTCGTGCCTATCGACAAAAAGTCCAGGCGTTCGGCAAAAGCATTTGCCATTAGCGCAGCTGCAGGAATCTCTATCATCCCGCCCACGGCAACATTGTTATCAAATGCAATATTATCAGCTAGCAGGCTGGCTTTAGCGCGGTCTATCGCGGCATAAGTTTGCTGCAATTCGGTCAAATTACTCAACATGGGGATAAGGATTTTGACTTTACCGAAATGCGATGCGCGCAAGATGGCTCGGAGCTGGGTATGGAACAAGGTCAGCTCAGACAGGCACAAGCGTATCGCACGCCGTCCCAATGCAGGGTTGAGCGTGTGATCAGTCAAATCCCCTAATGGCTTATCTGCACCCACGTCTAACGTGCGTATGGTTACGGGCTGCCCATTCATCGCCGCGGCCACTTCACGATAGGCCTCAAACTGCTCATCTTCGGTCGGCAAGCCGACGCGATTCATAAACAAAAATTCGCTGCGGAACAAACCTATCCCCGTCGCGCCCGAAACTTTAACCGCAGGTATATCTTGCGGCAGCTCGATATTGGCATGCAGTTCGATTTCCAGACCATCGAGCGTAGTCGCGCGGCTGGTAGTAATACGTTTAAGCTTTTGATGTTCTATGCGCCATTGATTCTGGCGTAATTGATATTCTTCCAGCTCCGCATCATCAGGATCAACGATGACCACACCTTGCTGACCATCAACAATGATAATTTCATTATCACGTATCAATCTCAGCGCATTATGCAACGCCATGACTGACGTAATATTCATGCTCCGCGCCAAAATCGCCGAGTGTGACGTTGCGCCACCAACATCAGTAATAAACGCAGCAAATTGCTGGCGTTTGAAATTAATCATATCGGCTGGCGATAAGTCATGCGCAACTAAAATACAATCTGCCAGATTGCTTTCATTGGATGGCAGATTATCAGGATGACCCAGCAACACTTTCAGCACACGCTCGACCACTTGCACCACGTCAGTTTTACGTTCGCGCAAATAAGGATCATCTATTGCTTCAAATTGCGCAACCAACTGTTCCATTTGCTGCGCCAATGCCCATTCTGCATTGCAAAGCTGACTACGGATGAGCTGCTTGGGCACAACTGACAGCATGGAATCATCCAGTATCATCAAATGCATATCCAGGAACGCAGGCATTTCAGCAGGCGCATTGGCGGGAATTTGGTCACGTAAGGTCTGCATTTCCTGCCGCACAGTATTGACAGCATCGTCAAAGCGCGCAATTTCTTTATCTATGTATTGCGACGGCAATACATAATGAGCCACCTCGACATGACTATGCGATGCCAGTCGCGCTACGCCAATGGCGATGCCTGAGGATACGCCTATGCCGTGCAGCGTAAAACTCACTCGCTTTCCCCAAATTTGTCATTTATCAATGCCGTCAATGCCGTCAATGCCGCTTGTTCATCCAGACCTTCCGTATCTAGCGTCACGGTTGAGCCTTTAGCGGCGGCCAGCATCATCACGCCCATGATGCTTTTAGCATTCACTCGACGCTGATTACGGGTAATCCAGACTTCGCACTGGAACTGGCTGGCAGTTTGCGTTAATTTGGCTGATGCGCGGGCATGCAAGCCCAATTTGTTAACTATTTTTATGTCCTGTTGCAGCATCGCAAAACTCCGTAGTGATATATAAAATGCCTTCTTGTCCGCCAGTCACAGCTTTGGTGATGAGCTCAGTCATGGTCAAATGACGATAGGTAATTGCACGGATAAGCATAGGCAGATTCACTCCCGCTACGCCTTCCACACGCCCAGGTTCGAGCAAGCGGCACATGGTATTGCATGGCGTTGCGCCGTAAATATCAGACAGCAACAACACCCCCTCACCCTGATCCAAATCACGCAATAATTGTTGCGCATCATCCAGCATGGATAATTGCGTTTGTGTTGTCACATCCAACGCCACGACTTGCACTGGACGACTACCCAAAACATGCGTTGCGCATTGAATCAGGCTCTCGCCTAAAGTCCCATGCGCCACGATGAGTATGCCTATCATTGCCACTCCCTAATTTACGTTAAAATTCAAACGTTTTTGCATCGCTGCAGTGACGTATAGCTTACCGTTCGCGTCTATCAGCATAACGTCATTCACGCCCATTTTTTGCGCTGCTGCTCGCCAGCCCGTCACGCCCGCTATAAATATCGGCTTACTTGCCACATCTGACAGCGTACCCGCATGTGATCCAGGCGCAATTAACACTGTCACCGCCTGCACCCCTTGTGCAGGCCAGCCTGTACGTGGGTCTATGATATGACAATAACGCTGACCGTTCAGCTCAAAATAACGCTGATAATCACCCGACGTACCCACTGCTTCGCCATCACGCAAATCCAGCAACGCAATCGGTGATGGTTTGCGCGGATGCTGTATGCCCACGCGCCAGGGTCGGTCACCGTGCTGCCCGATGGCAATGACATTACCGCCTATATTAATCAGGGCGTTTTTTATTCCCTGCGAGCGCAAATAAGCTGCTGCCATATCCAGTGCATAACCCTTGGCATAGCCACCTAAATCCAGACGCACAGCAGGATTGATGCTATGAAACATCATACCATCGACAACAATATCCTGCATTTTCGGGTTAGCCTGAACCCACTGTTGAATGCGCTCAGGGTCGGGCAGTTTCGCCTCAAAATGGTCGGACTGAAACCCCCATAATTTAATCAAATTACCAATCGCGGGATTAAACAAGCCACCTGACTGTACCGAATAGCGCGTCGCATCCTGAATAATCGGTATCATCCCAGGCGCAATAGCCGCCTGCGCGGGGGCAAGTGCAAAAACGGCGTTCATCCGCGCCAACGTGCCAGGCTCCCAGGCATGCAAAGTGTGATGCATCTCGTCAAAATCACGCAACACTTGCGCGCTGGCACGCTCGGCCAATGCCTGTGGTGCGCCGTATATCGTAATTTCTACGCGCGTACCAAACACATAGCTTTCCTGGCTATATGTCTGTTGTTGACTGCAACCAGTCAGCAACAGCACAGCCAGTAATATCAGCCAGCGCACACACGCTCCAGTGCATCCACCAGCAAACTCGCCACATTGCAATCTGTCTGCTGACTGATTTCAACAAAACCCGTTGGACTGGTGACGTTAATTTCGGTTAAATAATCGCCAATGACATCCAGCCCGACTAAAAACAAACCCATATCCCGCAACACTGGACCTAACGTACGGGCAATTTCCGCATCGCGCGCGGTTAATGGCTGCGCCACGCCACGTCCGCCTGCGGCCAAATTACCGCGTGTTTCACCCGCTGCAGGAATACGCGCCAGCGCATAAGGCACGGGCTCACCGTTAATCAATAATATGCGCTTATCACCCGCGCTAATCTCGGGAATATAGCGTTGCGCCATGATGGTGCGGGTATTTAATTGCGTCATGACTTCGAGGATGACATTCTGATTCACCTCGCCTGTACGCACACGAAATATACTGCTGCCACCCATGCCATCTAACGGCTTTAATATCACATCGCCATATTCAGCGATAAATGATTTAATCTCACTCGCGCGGCGGCTCACCAGTGTTGGCACGGTAAATTGTGGGAACTTGGCAATCGCCAGCTTTTCATTAAAATCACGCAACATGGCAGGCTTATTCAGTACTCGCGCACCCTGTTGCTCGGCCAGGCTGAGTAAATGCGTGGTATATAAATACTCGGTATCAAACGGCGGGTCTTTACGCATAATCACCGCGTCCACATCACGCAAGCACAACCGTGTTTTTGCGCCCAGCGCATACCACGCATCGTCATCGGTGCTGACTTGCACCGCTTTCACATCCGCCTGCACCAACCCATCACGCAGCAGCATGTCCACAGGACGCACCACCGCCAATTCATGCCCGCGCCGCCCTGCTTCGTGCAGCATGGCAACTGTGCTGTCTTTATAGGCTTTAAGCGTGCTGATGGAATCAATAACAAATAGAAATTTCATTGTTCCAGCTCTATTGCTGCCGCCAGCATCGCCAGCCGCGCCACGACACCATAAGTGTAAAAGCGATTTGGTGTCGCATCAGGATTCGCCATTTGGTTCGGCGTACAGCACGGTGTTTCAAATGCAAGTGGCACAAAATGCATACCAGGCGCGTTCAGGTTTTCGTCCACACCTCGCCCTGTGTGCACACGGTAAAAGCCACCGACGACGAAGTGATCCATCATATAAACCACAGGCTCGGCGATGGCATCGTTGATGCTCTCAAAGGTGTAAACGCCTTCTTGAATAATCACTTCTGATACTTGCAAGCCTTCTTTACCAACAGCCATTTTATTGCGCTGTTTACGGTTCAGATCGCGCACATCTTCTGGGCTTTTCACCGTCATAATGCCCATACCATAGGTGCCGGCATCCGCTTTGACAATGACAAACGGGTCAGCATCAATACCATATTGCTGATATTTTTCGCTGATTTGCTCAAGCATGAACTCGACATGTTTTTCCAGACATGCTTCACCAATGCGGGCATGAAAGTCAATTTCGCCACAGGTTGCAAAATAAGGATTAATCAACCAGGGATCAATGTCGATTAGCGCCGCGAATTCGTGCGCCACGCGCTCATAAGCGGCAAAGTGCTGCGACTTGCGGCGCACATGCCAGCCAGCATGCAACGGTGGTAATAGCTTTTGTTCAATGTCTTGCAAAATCGCAGGTATGCCAGCTGATAAATCATTATTCAGCAGCACCACACACGGGTCAAAATCAACCAAACCGACACGATTACCAGAACGTGTAACAGGCTCTAACGTCAACTGTTCACCATCACCAATATCCAAAATAAGCGGCTCAGTCATGTCAGGTATCAGGCTACCGATACGCACTTCCAAACCCGTTTGTCGCAAAATACTCGCCAGCCGCGCGACGTTTTGCAGATAAAACACATTGCGTGTGTGATTTTCGGGAATCAATAGTAACTGCTGCGCGTCAGGGCATATCTTCTCCACCGCGCTCATTGCAGCTTGTACCGCAAGCGGGATAAAATCAGGATTCAGATTATTAAAGCCGCCAGGGAATAAATTGGTATCAACAGGAGCCAACTTGAAACCACTGTTTCGCAAATCAACTGATGTGTAAAATGGGGCGTTATGTGCCTGCCACTGACTACGAAACCAGCGTTCGATTTTCGCAGTATTGCCCAGAATATGCCGCTCTAAATCCAATAATGGACCTGTTAATGCTGTTGTTAAATGGGGAACCATGTATTACCTCTTTGCTTCATAATAGCGACTTTCGTTATTAAATCTCAACATCACCATGTTTCACATTGTCCTTTTTGAACCTGAAATACCGCCGAACACTGGCAATATCATCCGCCTCGCTGCTAACACTGGCTGCACCTTGCATCTGGTCGAACCCCTGGGCTTCAAGCTTGAAGACAAGCATTTACGCCGTGCCGGACTAGATTACCACGAATACGCAAATTTGCATGTCCACAAAGACTGGGCAAGCTGTTTAGCTGCGCTCGGCAATCGCCGCATTTTCGCACTCACGACCAAAGGTTCGACCGCCATCGCGCAATGCCAGTTTCAGGCGGATGATGTTTTCGTTTTCGGTCCTGAAACACGCGGACTGCCTGCCGAGATTTTAGACAGCCTCAGCACCGAACAACGTGTACGCCTGCCAATGATGCCCAATAATCGCAGCCTTAATTTATCCAACACCGTCGCCGTTGTCGTCTTTGATGCCTGGCGACAAAACAGCTATCTGGGTGGCGCATAAACCCGTCAGCGCCACTCTTTAGGCAAATAGTAATCGCCATAACCATCTTGTGCCATCGGCACTTCTATCACGCCGCTGGATAAAACTTGCGGCTTGGCACTGCTGGCAATATCAGGAAAGGCAATCACCAGCGCAACCATGACTAACTGGATAATCACAAATGGTATCGCGCCACGGTAAATATCGGTAGTTTTGATTTCCTTGGGGGCGACGCTGCGTAAATAAAACAGGGCAAAGCCAAATGGCGGATGCATGAATGAGGTTTGCATATTAATGCCTATCAGCACACCAAACCAGATTAAATCGACACCCAGTTTTTGTGCGACAGGGGCTAATAATGGAATGATAATAAAAGCGATTTCAAAGAAATCGAGGAAAAACGCCAGCACAAATACCAGCAAATTGACCACAATCAGAAACCCCAACGCGCCACCAGGCAAACCTGTGAGCAAGCTCTCAACCCACAAATCGCCATTTACACCACGGAACACCAGACTGAACACAGTTGAGCCAATAAGAATAAACAACACAAAGCTGGATAAGCGCGTGGTGGTGTCCATGGCTTGTTTGAGCAAATTCAGTGGCAGACGGCGGCGTACCCATGCCAATAGCAATGCGCCTGTTGCGCCCATTGCGCCACCTTCGGTCGGTGTCGCCCAGCCTAAGAATATTGTTCCCAGCACCAGGAAAATCAGCAATAAGGGCGGCACAATCGCGCGCGCAGCACTTGCCCATAATGCACCGCCTTGCAGCGGTCTGGCAGATAACGGTAGCGCAGGTGCGGCACCAGGCTTCAGCATTGTCACCACCCACACAAACAACACATATAAACCAGTCAACACCAGGCTCGGCACTAATGCCCCCTGATACAAAGCACCCACCGACACACCCAGCTGATCCGCCAACACAATCAGCACCAAGCTAGGTGGAATAATCTGCGCCAGCGTGCCTGAAGCCGCTATTACACCCGTTGCCAGGCGCGCATCATAGCCATAGCGCATCATAATCGGCAGCGAAATCAGACCCATCGCAATCACCGAAGCAGCTACCACGCCCGTAGTCGCTGCCAGCAATGCGCCAACGAAAATCACCGCATATGCCAAACCGCCGCGCATGGCACCGAATAACTGCCCTACACTCTCTAGCAAATCCTCTGCCATGCCGCTACGCTCGAGTATCAGCCCCATAAACGTAAAAAACGGTATCGCCAGCAAGGTCTGGTTCGCCATAATGCCCAGCACACGCTCAGGCAAAGCCTGCATCAAGCTTATGTCCAGAAAACCTAGTTGCAAACCAATAATACCGAAAATCAGCCCGTTCGCTGCCAGCGAAAAAGCCACGGGATACCCCAGCAACAATACCAGAACCAAACCCGCAAACATAGCAGGAGCCATCCACTCCATGCTCATGCTGATGCCTCCACATCCTGCGCCAATAGTACGGCTGCGTTCTTAATCAACTCAGCCACGCCTTGTAGCGCAAGCAACACAAAACCTGCGGGTATCAGCAACTTCACTGGCCAGCGCAATAACCCGCCAGCATCAGGCGACATTTCACCCGACTGCCAGGCCAGCATAAACATCGGCCAGCTAAACCAGATAATCAACACCGTGAAAGGCAATAAAAACAGCAGCACCCCGAACACATCAATTGCCGCCTGAGCCCGTCGGGATAAGCGCCCATAGATAAAATCTATGCGCACATGGGCATTATGTTTCAGCGCGTAGCCTGCCGCCAATAAAAACAGCGCACCGAACAAATACCATTGTATTTCCAGCCCTGCATTCGAGCTGATGCCAAAAACATAACGCACCAGTGCATTGCCAGTGGAGATAAGAGTTACCAACAGTACCAGCCATTTCACGCTACGCCCGACCCACTCATTCAATCCATCTATCGCATGCGCTAACTTTAACAAACCACCCACTTTATTCCCCCGCTACGGTCATTTGCGCGATAAGAATAGAACCCGTCTGCTTGGAACCACGCGTTTCAGTATCGGTGCCAATTGCAACGATATCCTGATACATTTGCTTGAGGTTGCCAGCAATGGTGATTTCTTCCACAGGATACTGAATCACGCCATTTTCTACCCAATAACCTGCCGCACCGCGTGAATAATCGCCTGTCACCATGTTCGTGCCGTGTCCCAACAGCTCGGTCACCAGCAAACCCGTGCCCATTTTTTGCAACAAGCCAGCAAAATCTTCACCGGTACTATTCATTAATAAATTGTGACTGCCACCCGCATTACCTGTGGTCTGCATGCCTAATTTACGGGCGCTGTAGCTACCCAAAAAATAGCCTTGCAGCACGCCATCTTTAATGACTTCTCTATCGACTGTGGTTACGCCCTCATTATCAAACGGGCTGCTCGCCAGACCGCGCAACAAATGCGGACGTTCGCTGATTTGCAACCACGCGGGAAATATGGACTGCCCCAAGCTATCCATCAAAAATGAAGATTTACGGTACAGGCTGCTGCCGCTCACCGCAGACACAAAACTGCCGATTAAACCCGCCGCAATCGGTGCTTCAAACAGCACAGGCACTTGGCAGGTTTTGACTTTTCGCCCATCCAGACGACGTACTGTGCGCTCCCCCGCACGCCGACCGACCTCTGCTGCGGACATTAAATCAGCCGCTCGCCGTGCCGAGGTGTACCAGTAATCACGCTGCATACCCTGCTCAGTTTCGGCAATCACCGCACAACTGATGCCGTGCCGCGTGGTCGGGTAACCTGCCAAAAATCCCAGGCTGTTGCCATACACGAATAAGGAGTTTTGCGTATTGACACTGCCACCTTCGGAATTGCTCACCCGCGTATCCGCTGCCAATGCCGCTGCTTCACACTCGGCTGCCATGGCTCTGGCTTCGTCTATCGACTGCGTCCACGGATGATACAAATCCAGCTCGGGTAAGCTGGTCGCCAGTCGTTCAGCATCAGGCAAGCCTGCAAAGCTGTCTTCGGCGGTATAACGTGCGATGGTTAGCGCCTTGTCCACGGTATCGCGCAATGCGTTGCGGCTAAAATCGGAAGTGGAAGCATTACCGCGCCGCTGAC
>DYLR01000076.1 GCA_020721975.1 Blastopirellula marina
GGGGAAGATATTGCGGCAGCGATAAAATGGTACAAGGCCGCGGAAGCCGGCGGATCAGCAAGAGCAGTCGAGGCGTTGGCGTCGCTGACGGCAAGGTCGCATGAAATCTTCGCAAAGGCTGCACGCACCGCCATTGAAGACGGCGTAGTAAGCGCTGACGAAAAAACCGAACTTATAAGTCTTGCAAAATCACTGGGACTATCTGCCCAGACCGCACAAAAAATTTTCTCCGAGCAAAAAACAAAAAGGCCGGGATTCAGAACATAAAAGGAAGAAATTTAATCGCGGATTACACGAACGATAATCACTTAAATTTGAAATTTTGAATTTGTTTCGGATTTTTAATCTGTTCAATTTTCCATATTATAAATAGCATTGTAGTGTTAAAAACCGTACAAATTCGCCAAAAACTTTGGAGGAATAAGACCTTATATATATTTTTTAGTTGCTAAAATTTTTACCTTGTAAATTGCCGTATGATTTGTATAATACCGGGCTTTGAATTATCCATAAGGGTAAAGTTATGAAGAATCAGTTGTTGGAAAAGGTGGCGGCAAAGAGTCAAAAACAGACTTTGCCGAAGTTCAAAATCGGTGATACCGTCGATGTGCATTGCCTTATCAAGGAAGGCGAGAAGGAGCGCGTGCAGATATTCAACGGCACAGTGATATCGCGTCGCGGCAGCGGCATAAGCGAGACGATTACTGTCCGCCGTATAGTAAATGAGCAGGGCGTGGAGAGGATATTTCCGCTTCATTCGCCTAATATCGTTGACATTAAGCCGGTTCGTTCTGGCCGCTCCCGAAAGGCAAAATTGTATTACCTGCGCGATCGCGTCGGCAGGTCAACTCGACTCAAAGATGAGCACACAGACCAGTCCGACGGGACGAAAGAATAATACAAAGGCCGGCATTGACCGGCCTTTTGTTTAAGGTCTCTTTGGTAAATTTTGACGTTTTTGGTTTCTTGAACTCATTGCTGCTGATTTATGCTTCCGCTGTTTTTAATTCGCAGAAGATTGCTTGCCGACAGACGGTTGCTCGGTCAATGGGGCGAGCGGTTTTGTGAAGCTCGATTGCTTCGCAAAGGCTGGCGCACTTTTGCAAAAGCATACAAAACTGCCGACGGGGAAATCGACCTTGTAATGGTCGAGCCGGACGGAGGAATAGTATTTATTGAAGTCAAGACACGGGCAGGTGAAGATTTTGCACCGGCAGAAACGGCGATAGATTATAAGAAAAAACTGCGTATGACCTGTACGGCTAAGCAAATGATAAAAAAATACAACTTATTCGACAGACCCTTGCGATTTGACGTAGCCGTGATTATCATCAGGACGACGGGTAAGCCGGAATTCCGTTATTATCAAAATGCATTTAAACCGATTTTTAGTCCCATACCATAATGAATCACAAACTTATCGATACTCACGCTCATTTGACTTACCAGCCGCTGGCGTCGGATATTGACGGCGTAATCAAACGCAGCATTGAAGCGGGCACAACGGCGTGGATAACCGTCGGCACAGGCGCCGATGAGAATTGCAGAGTCGCTGAAACAATACAACAATATGACAATCTTTATGGAGCCGTAGGTATTCACCCTCACCACGCCAAAGACTCTACGAATGACGATATTGACAGAATAAAAGGTTTTGCTGAAAATAAAAAAATTGTCGCCCTCGGCGAAATTGGGCTGGATTTTTATTACGATTTATCCGCCAGAGATATTCAGCGGGATATCTTTCAAAAGCAGCTTGCGCTTGCAGCAGAACTGCATCTGCCTGCGATAATTCACAGCCGCGACGCTTTTGATGATACTATTGCAATTCTTGACAATTTCGGCGGCAAATTAAAAAATATCGTGTTTCATTGCTATAGCGGCTCAATCGAGCAGACGAGGCTGCTTATGGACAGGGGCTGGTTCGTTTCATTTACTGGAATAATAACCTTCAAAAACGCCGGGAACGCCCGCGAAACCGCTGCATTTGCGCCGCTTGAGCGGATTATGCTCGAAACGGACTGCCCGTATATTTGTCCCGAACCGATGCGAAAGCAAAAGACCAATGAGCCGGCGCTGCTGATTTATACCGCACGCAAACTGGCTGAGATTAAAAATCTGCCCGTTGAAACCGTAATTGAAGCGACAACAAAAAACGCTCAAAGCTTTTTTGGCCTTAATATTCGAGGCGGCAATGACACATAACGATAAAACTGCTGTTGAAAAGATTTTCTCCTGTGCGGCTAAATATGGCCTGAACATTACGGGAGGAAAAATTACACGCACTTCGAGCAGACTGTGTCTGGGTGTGGAACACGGCGATTATAACGGCACGGAACTTTTCGGCATAGGCACAGACCGCTTTATGTGGCTGGCACACAAGCCGAACGATTCCGGCAAAATTCGCCTGTTCAGTATAAATTTCCCAGGCGACGGCGTAATTGAATTCAGACCTGGCGAAATCCCCCCGCCGAAAAGCATTGAAATAAAAGATAACTGGGCAAGATTTGTTTTCGGCGCCGATTATATTCTAAGAAAAAACGGTTTCTGCTGCGGCAGCGGTTTCGACGGCGTCGTATTTGGCGATATTCCCGGCGGCGGAATGTCTCGCAGCGCATCGCTCACAATAAATCTTATGCTTTCCATACTCGATGTAAACAGTATCCGGTTCGACGATAAACTGAAAATCGCACAGATGGCACAGCAGGCAGAAAACGAATATGTCGGTTCACCGTGCGGCCTTATGGACCAGGTAATGATTATATTTGCAAAAGAAGGTACGGGAACACATTTCAATCCCAAAACAAATGCTGTTGAACATATACCGCTGGGGCCGGGCGGTGAAAAATTGCGAATATGCATAATGGATACAGGCACAACAAGGCACGGCCTGGAAAAATCGACTTATAAAATTCGCAGAGCCGAATGCAAGGAACTCACTGCACTTGCACAGCAGGCAGGATTTAAAATCGGCAGCCTTGCAGATGTGCGTGATGATAAAATGTATAATGAAATTCTTGCAAAATTTGCGGTTCGGCCTGAACTTTGCGCACGATTAAATTATGTTTATCACGCCCAAAAACGTTTCTATGAAATGATGGCCGCCTGGCGCAGCGGAGATATTTCAACGGTTGGGAAAATATTCCGGCACGATGGAACAGCCTTGCGCGATGATTACGCTATAAGCGGGCCGGAGCTTGAAACGATGTGCGATATTGCGCGCACCGTCGATGGTTGTATGGGCGAGCGGATGCTTGGCGGCGGCGACAAAGGTGCAGCCGGCGCGCTGGTAATTGCCGACGCTGTAGATGATTTGGTTAACGCCGTAAAAACAGCTTATCCGCGCAGCAGACCGCAATACGCCGACAAATTCGCAGTGCATATATGTAAATCAGTTGACGGCGCGAAAATGTGGAAAATATAGCTGTTTTTATTGAGAATAATCAAAACGGAGAGTTCATTGTTTTTGGTTTTTGTTTTGAACATTTTAGTTTTGAATATTCGATATTGTTTCGGATTTCGATATTCGGATTTCGGATTTTAATCTTTATATTATAAGAAATTATATTACAATAGCTAAAGGCAATATAGCGTAGTAGAACTAATGTTTTCAGTTTTACTGCCTGTCTTTTATTTTGCCAGAAGCAATAATAAAATAAGCGTAATTATTGTTGCCGAGCTTACGCCCGTCATTACCGCAAAGAACCAGATAAATCTTTGATACTGCCGGGCGAGCTGCTGACGCATAAATCTGTCGCTTGCGGCGATGGTCCTGCTCATTTCGGTTACGCCGGATGTCTGCTCAAGCACGCCGGCCTGCAGTGTTTTCAGCGTTCCGTTAAATTGAGCAAACGACTCGGACATCTGCATATTTATATCGGAAGCGGCGGCAATTTGATTTCGCACACCAACCATAGCGTCTGTCTGGCGTGCCGTTTCCTGCGGGATTCGTTCAACAGCCTCGGCAAATCTTTCCTGAGAATACTGCGACATGCGGAGCTGCTCGGCAAGATCATCCAGTGCAAGTTTCTGATTATCCAGGGCTTTGGGAAAATTTTGCAGAAACTGCGGCAGTTCATCTACCCGCTTCATAAGCTGCTCGTGCTGCTCTATTTGCCTGCTGAGGTTTTCATTGATTCCGCCCAGACGGTCAACCAGTTGGTTGAAGGCGTCCTGCAAAACCTCGATTGAGTCATTTTTGGCCGAGACTTTAACTTTGCTGAGACTCCTTACAGGATTATCGAGCGGCTGCTCAATTAACAAGCTGCCATTGTCATACCGGCCGTAAAGGCCGAAACCGCCTCTGAACCAGTTGCCGGTTTTTGATATTAACTCTTTTAATAACATACACTTACCTCTAAATATAAACGCAGACTGCTTTGCCCGCAGTCAATAGCCATATCGGCTTACAAACCCAAAAGAGTACAATGATTTTGCCTGGTAATAAGATGTTATTTGGAGGGATTTTTCACTCTTTTTGCCAGCAGATTATGGCTGCCGAATGGTAAATAATGCCTGCATTTCCACAACAAGCACGCTGCGGCGACAAACAGGCCGTAGGTTTTAATAAAAAGCCAAAGGCTGTTTTCATGCTCTCCTATTCCAGCAAGCGGTATAAGTGCAAACGTAAAGACCACCGCAATGATGCGCCACTGCTTTTCGAGCTTGTCCCAGTCGAGTTTGATATGTCGTTCTATAATTATCGGCGCAAGATAACCGCTGATAATCCCAATGGCTGCCCCGGCCATTACATCCGACGGCCAGTGTGAAAGCGGCGGTATCCGCAAAAGTCCTACTGCCAGAGCAATGCCGAATAATACGGCCATCCACGGCCAGGCAAAAAAACCGGCAAGGACGGTCGCAACTGCAAAGGCCGATGCCGTATCGCCGGACGGAAAAGACTGTTTGCTCCAGGGACCCTGCGGGCAGTTTATGACTTCTTCAGGTCTTGGACGGTCAACGGTTTCCTTTAGCGGCCCGACGATAACCAGGGTTACTATAAGTGCAACAAGAGCTGTTATTGCCGGACGGCCTTTGCCTCGCATCCAGGAATAAAGCATTAAAAGCCACACAGTCGCCCAGACTTTGCCGAGCTGACGAAAAGCCAGTATCCAGCGGCCGTTCCAGAACTCATCACTTACCGGAACGTTGCTGAATATTGCTGCGACCTTCTCATCGAAAAATGCAAAACAAAGCCAGGCCAGAACAGTAGTTATTACAAGCAGCCCCAAAAGAACGGTGTGCTTTTTATCGCTTATCCACATTCACTATTTATAACGCAAAACGGCCACAACTTCAAGCTCTTTGCCTTTGGGATAATTAAAGCCCTTTTTGCGTGCGATTATTTGCAGGGCAGATGTGTCAAATTCCGTCGAGAGTTTTTCAAATTCTGTTGCCGGCATTATCACCACACCCGCCGTTCCATTTTGCAGCCAGGCAAACATATCCTCGGCCTTGCGCAGCTTTTCGATATTTCTGCCGATGTAGTAGTTCAGGGAAGGCTCATGAAATTCATACGTAGCCACAGGCACTGTTTCGATAGTCTGCTGCCTGACGGCCTTTGCAATTGTCGGCGTAATTTTAGCGGCCTCAAGAGCGGGAATCACGCCCGCAATTACCGGCACAAGAAATGCCGCCATTCCGATTAGTATCCATTTAGTCGAATCAATCAGCCGTACATTGAGCTGTTGTATGCCTGCAAAAACGGTCATTGCAAGCATAATAATCCCTGCTACGGTTGCCCACGGAGCAAGATTGGGAATCGGAGCAAACCAGCTTCCAATCATAAGCGCAAGCCCGATTAAAACACCAACCGGCACAAAGAACCATACTCCGCATTTGAGCCAGAATATATCCTGTGGCGAGAGTCGTCTGGCAAGCTGGTTAAAAATCATTGCTGCCGAGCCTATCGCCAGCGCCGGCCATATCGAAATGATATAGTGCGGCAATTTCGTCGCCGCAAAGGTCATAATAATAATTCCGGATGTTACCCAGCATATTAAAATTATTTTGCCCTGCCTGCCGCAGAGTCTGTTGCCCAGCGTTGCGCTGATGGCGCCTGGAAGATGAATCGTCCACGGGAAAAATCCGAAAATCACGGCCAGCGGATAATAAGGCAGATACAAAAAGAAATTGCCGCCGTGACTTTCCAGCGGTTTTAAGATTCGCTCAATCACGTGATGTCCGAAAAACGTCTGTACGATTTCGCCGCCTGTGGCATAGTTTGCAGGCGCCGCCCAAATCATAAAAATGCCGACGCCGATTACAACGGCAATGCCGAGGATAAATAACAGCTTTTTAACCGGCCAGCAGAGATACTTATAAAACATCATCGAGCACAAAATTGCTATTAAAGGTAAAAGTCCGGCAGGACCTTTTGCAAGAAAACTCAATCCTAAAAAAATGCCCATGATAACCCCGTGTCTCCAGTTGCCTTTGACTTCGAGGCTTAAAATGAACATCAGCATCACGCCAAGTGTACACGGCAGCAAAATACCCTCTATTGTCGCACTTGCCCCGACAGCCAGTATCATCATCGAAGTGCCGAGCATCAGGATGCTTAAAAGGCCGGTTATTACCTCGAAGAGTTTCTTTGCCACACGATATGTAAACACGAACGTGAGCATAAGCCCGAGGACTGAAAACAGCCGCACGGCAAATTCGCTGGGTCCGAACAGCCGGATTGTCGCCGAGGTAAGCCAGTAGTAGAGAATAGGCTTATCCACCCAGGGCCTGCCGTTAAAGGTCGGATAAAGATAGTTGCCGCTTTGTACCATCTCCACGGCTGCGCGGGCATAACGGGGTTCATCGCGGTCCCAAAGCGTACTGCGGGTGGCAAGGAACATAAAAAAAAGACCAAAAAGGCAAATCGTAAGGATAATCTTGTTTTTCATATTTATATCAAATCGGCCGTAGTACCCTGTGAATTGCAATCTTTTATCCGCAACAGTGTCCGACGGTTATATTTTGTTATGAATATAGCCGCCTCCATGCTAAAATAATCCGCCGAATACCGGCACAAAACTATATGGAATCATCAAACATTAAACCTAAACACATAGCAGCCATACTGGCAACGCTGATATTATCGGGCGTTTGTTCGTTCTGGTTTCTCGGCGACAGGACGCTTGACCCGCATGAATGTTTTGTTTCGGTTACAGCCCGGGAAATGCTTCACAGCGGCGACTGGATATGGCCGACATTTAACGGTCAAAGCCGGCTGCAAAAAACGCCGCTTTGCTACTGGCTTGTGGCTGGTGCATCGAAAATAACCGGCAGAGTCGATGAGTTCACTGCAAGGCTGCCGTGCGCATTGTCGGCGGTGCTAAGCGCAGCGCTGATGATATTTTTTCTTCGCCGCAGTCTTGGGGTGCGCTCTGCGATAATTTGTTCTGCGGTATGGGCAACGAGCCTGGGTTGTATCCGGTATGCCCGCAATGCAAGGCCGGAAATGGCAATGACATTTTTTGTGCTGGTCTGTTTTTTGAGTTTTTATGAGGCGATAAATTCCAAACGTCGCAATGCCAGCGTAATCTATTCGCTTATTTTCTGGATAAGTTTAGGGTTTGGAAACCTGGCCAAAGGGCCGGCTCCGCTGCCGATAGTTTTACTTCCGCTTGGGGCTTACATAATAATCTTTCGGCGGTTCCGTGCAGTCCGCAGAATTATGCCGATAACCGGCCTTGCGATATGCCTTGCCATTTCGCTGCCGTGGTTTTTGGCTGTTGCCGCCAGGCTTGACTGGAATCTTACGCTGTGGAAAAAGGAATTTTTCGACCGTTTTTTTGGCGAATACGCCAGGGGCGATTATCCGTGGTATTACTACTTCGGCGTAATATGGAAATATATCGCACCATGGGTGGCGTTTTTGCCGTTTGCGGTGTTCACGCCTTTTAATCCCGGCTGGGGCAACAGGCAGAAAGATATTTTTTATTTTTGGATTATTTTTGTTGTCGGCTTTTTCTTTTTGACCATCGACGCCGGCAAACGTCAGCACTATATTTTGCCGTATATCCCGATGGTTTGTGTGCTTATCGGCGTTTTAATTGAGGATATGGTCTATGGATTCAGGACCTGCTCGCACGGCAGCGCACGCGGGATGCTCGTGTGGCATATATGCACGATAACGGTTTTTGCCGTTGCCGCTGCAATATACTTTGTGTTCATAAAAAAAACACAGACGACGGCGGTTGTTGTTCTCTCGAGTCTGGCAATATTCTGCTCGGTTGTCACAGGCGGATTGTTTTATGCAAGATTAAAAGCTGCCGGCCTGGCCGGTGTTTTTGTGTCTGTAACAGCCATGTTTATCGCGGGTTATTATTTTTATGCCGAACAGACCGATGAAAGCAGGTATATGAAGGAATTTGCACTGAAGGTTAAATCGGAAATACCGAATGAAGCCGGACTTGTGTGTTTTGGAGAACTGCCGCAGGTGTTCGTTCATTATTACGGGAAGGTTGTGCCGCAAATAACGGACCGCCGGCAGATTGACGCGGAATATTCCGCAGGCTCATGGGTTCTTGTTTCCTTCGGCGACATTGAAGCCCTGGTGAATGATGGTGGTATGAATGTAATTATTCGCAAGGATAAAATTATTGAAGCCGAACATGACTGGCCCCTGGCAGTGCTGGCGAAAATAAAAACGGCTGATTTAGAGCCTATAACAAAATGAATTTACCTCATCGAAACAGGGGACAGCTCTTCCATTAATCATTAATCTATTGAGTAATATCCTGCGGGGCTGCATATTATTGTCATTTTCCCTTGCCAAAAGCTGTCTTTGTATATCCTGAATTCTGCCGTCTGTTATATCTGTTTTGTAAAAAACTTTTTCTTGCAAAACAGCATTTTACGACTATACTGTCCGGATTCTAAACTTTTGTCAAATAATATATTGGATTTCTCAGGGAGTCTTCTAAATGCAGTGGATTAAATGGCTGCGAAAAAACCGCACAAAAGTAATGGCGGTCGTGGTTATCCTGATTATGATAGCCTTTATTATTCCCAGCGTTCTCGACAGACTGGCTAAACCCAAACAGGGTATGGGCAATTTTGAGGTGGCTGTTTGCTTCGGCAATCAGAAAATCACCCAGGCAGACCTTCAGAGAGCCAGAAACGAGCTGACGGTTCTTCAGCAGCTTATGGCCGACCGTTTTCTGTTCAGCAATCAGGACCTGCGCAATGTCCTGCTGGGGCAGCTTCTTTTTTCGGGCAGTGAAATGGCGGGTGTGATAAACGCTTCCATCAAACAGATGGCCGGCCGTGCGCAGTTTGTAATCAGCGCAAAACAAATTGACGATTTTTTTGAACAGGCCCAGGGCAAAAGTGAAATTATGTGGCTGCTGCTGAAAAAGGAAACGCAGCAGGCCGGCATTGATGTTTCGCTTCAAACGGCAGGCGAATATCTAAATGCGATTGTTCCAAGACTTACCGATAATCAGGCCGATGCAGCATCTGTGGTTGCGGC
>DYLR01000077.1 GCA_020721975.1 Blastopirellula marina
CGGGGCAGTCGAGGCCTGCGAAAGAGCGGCTGGGCTGGCCGAACGGATGGGTGCAATAAAGGCCGTCAAACTGGCTGTGGCCGGGGCGTTTCATTCGCAATTTATGTCCCCTGCCGCAGATGCCGTGGCTGATGCACTGAAAAATACAAGACTCGGCAATCCGCAGTGCAAAGTAATGGCAAATATTAACGCCGAATATTACGGCAGTAAGAATGAAATATCACAGGGCCTTGTTAAACAGTTGACCAGCCCTATACTATGGCAGAAATGCTGTGAAAATATGATTGCCGACGGCATAGATGTTTTTATAGAAATCGGCCCCGGCAGAGTACTTACAGGATTGATGAAACGTATCAATAGAAAACAGAAGATAGAGAATATAAGTACTATAGGCAATATCGAAACGATTTCTAAAAATTGAAGATAGAATATAGAACACAGAATATAGAATATAGAAATCAGAATGAAGAATGAAGAAAAACCCCGCGAATAAATCGCTGGGCTAACAAATACGCCGTCGTGCCTACGGCGGCTAAACAATGAACAATAAAGTGGTTTGTATATGAGCGAACAAAAATTAGCAGTAGTTACCGGAGCAGCACGCGGCATAGGCCGTGCGATAGTTCTCGAGCTTTTAGCCCGCGGCTTCAAAGTGGCAGGGCTTGATTTAAATGAAAAATCGCTGACTGAACTCGATGGGGCAGTCAAAAAGGCTGGCCATAATGTGATAACTTGTAAAGTAGATATTACAAATACCGCCGAGTTGAAGAAAATTCTTGAAGAACTGGCTGAAAATCACGGCGGAATAGGTGTTTTGGTAAATAATGCCGGTATAACCCGCGATAAACTTATGATGCAAATGGACGAGGAAGATTACGATAAACTGATGAGCGTAAATCTGCGGGCGGCCTTTATGGCAACCGTTACGGCAAGCCGTTCTATGGTTCGCAATAAATGGGGCAGGATTATCAGCATCAGCTCCGTTGCGGCAGTTCTCGGTCAGGCCGGCTCTGCAAATTATGCCGCAAGCAAGGCCGGACTGATAGGTATGACCAAATCGGTCGCAAGAGAACTGGCTAAAAAGAATATCACGGCCAATTGTGTAGCTCCGGGGTTCATAATCACCGAAATGACCGATGTGCTGCCTCAGCAGGTCAAGGATGGAGCTATGGCTGCCATACCGGCCAGACGCTTCGGTACGCCGCAGGACGTAGCTAAAGCCGTCGCTTTTCTGGCGAGCGAAGATGCTGCCTATATCACAGGCCAGGTCTTGTGCGTTGACGGCGGAATGGCAATGTAGAAAAAAATGTTTGAAAGTTGTTTGGCGTGCCTGTATATTACCGGCCTGCTATTTTGGATAACTTGTGTTGTCTAAAATTATTAACGGATTGAAAAAAATTATTGTACTGTTGTAGGAGGCAGATAAGTGGCTGTCGATCCAAAAGTTATTGAACAAAAGGTAGTGGAAATTGTTGCCGAACAGATGGGCGTTGACAAGGCTCAGATTACTCGCGATACGTCCTTTATCAACGACCTGAACGCAGATTCTCTGGATACCGTCGAGCTGGTAATGGAATTTGAAGACGAATTCGATACGACTATTCCAGACGAAGAGGCCGAGAAAATACAAACTGTCGGCGCCGCTATCGATTATATCGTCAACGTTGCCAATCAGAGAGAAAAACAGCAGCAGTAAAACGGAATCCGTGATGTCACAAACAAGACGAGTAGTCATTACGGGTCTGGGTTGCGTAACCTGCCTTGGCGAATCGGTTGATGAGCTGTTCAAAGCCCTCCTTGCCGGGAAAAGCGGTATTTCCGTCATCGAGGGCTTTGATACAAGCCTGTTTACCGTCCATTTCGGCGGTGAAATCAAAAATTTTGACCTGACCCGGTTTGGTGTTGACAGCCGTGAAGCAAGGCGAATGGACCTGTTCAGCCAATATGCCGTGGGTTCAGCCATACAGGCGGTAAAAGACAGCGGCCTGCAGTTCGACAGGGAAGACCCCACCAGGGTAAGTGTGATTATAGCTACGGGCATAGGCGGCATCGGCGAAATCGAACAGCAGCATCTGCGTCTGCTAAACAAAGGCCCAAGACAGGTTTCTCCATTCTGCGTGCCGAAACTCATGGGAAACGCCGCAAGTGGAATTATTTCGATGATGTACGGCCTGCAGGGGCCGAATTTCTGTGTTGTAACCGCCTGTGCCTCGGCGGCTCACGGCATAGGCGAGGCTATGTGGAATATCATTAACAATCGCAGTGATATTTCCATCTGCGGAGGATCGGAGGCCGCACTTACGCCTATCGGACTTGGTTCATTTTGCGCATTAAAGTCCCTCAGCACGCGAAATGACAATCCGACTATTGCGTCAAGGCCGTTTGATATTGACCGTGACGGCTTTGTTATGAGCGAAGGCGCCGGCCTTGTAGTCCTTGAAGAATACGAACACGCCCGCAAAAGAGGCGCTAAAATTTATGCCGAACTGATCGGCTATGGGGCTACAAGCGACGCTCATCATATTACTGCTCCACTGCCGGACGGCAGCGGAGCTGCCAGAGCCATTAAAATTGCCCTTGAACAGGCGCGTTTATCGCCCGACAAGGTTGATTATATCAACGCACACGGCACAAGCACTCAATTAAACGATATCGCCGAGGTACTTGCCGTAAAAAGCGTTTTTGGTGAACATATTTATAAAATTTCGATGAGTTCTATAAAAAGCTGCATAGGACACGCTTTGGGGGCGAGCGGCGGAATTGAACTTATCGTTACTGTAAAATCCATGGGAAAATCCATCCTGCCGCCGACGATTAACCTTGACAATCTTGACCCCCAGTGCGACGCCAAAATTGATTATGTCCCCAACAAGGCAAAAGAACGGAAAATAAATTATGCACTCAGTAATTCGCTCGGTTTCGGCGGGCATAATGCCGCTTTGGTTGTCGGCAAAGTTTAAAAAACAGAACTCATAATTATAGAAGTCGGCACGAGACGGTACATATCCTGTGAATAAATTTGGGGGAATTATCAACACCGACGCCTGCTATAGGGGGCAGATTTGCGCAAAGTTGTGATTGAATTATATCGTTGACCCGCAGGACTCACCTGCGGGCTGACGGATACACCGTCGTACCGACGGTGGCTAAACAATGTAAATGTTGAATGATTCGTGGCCGTCCAGTTTAGTCTTGCAAAACCCGGCAAAATCGGGTATTAGTATCTATTCGCAATTTTTGGCAGGGATGTTGTGATGGCACGTATTTCCAAAAGAATGTCGCTATATGAGGCAGTAAATCGTGAAAAGCTGCGTGCTTCACAGAAGCGGACTATAGAAAGGCTGGTACCGTTTGCGCAGCGGGAAAAACCGCCGCAACCGCCTGTAAATACAATAGTTGCGGAAAAATCGTCCAGCGGGCAGACTGCGGCGACTCAGTTGAATAACCAATCGCCGAATAATGAGTCGAACTTGGAATCCGTTAAACTCTGGAGATTAAAACCTAAAATTATCCAGTTTATGAAGGACAGGGTCGAGTTTTCTGTGAATTATCAGGCTCTGGCTGTGGCAGGTTTTGTGCTTATTTTGTTGCTTTTGGTGGCTTACAAGCTTGGTCAAAAGGCGGGTCGCAGCGGCAGCGGTAGAGAAGCGGCAGTCGCAGCAGCAGGGCAGGCGCTTGACGTTCGTTCGCCGGTGGATGTGGCTGTGTCGGTGAATCCAGAACCTGTGCAGCGGCCAAGCAGGGTGGAAACAACGGATAATTCCGCAGTTTCTGCACCAGGCGGGCAAATTGCCGACCATATAATACTGATAGCAAGTGTGAATCTGCCGGACAGAAGAAATCTTGAGCCTGTCCAGCGGCACTTTGAAAAGATAGGAATCCAGACGCAGATTCGTCGTCCTGTTGGTTCAAACAAATGGGTACTGGTAACGACGAAAAGATTTGCGGATACTTCGAAGCCCGGCTCTGAAGGGGCTGTAATGCTGCAGCGGATTAAGGAACACGGCTTAAAGTATCAAACGCCTGCGGGATATGACGGCTTTGGGCAGTTGTTCCAGGATGCTTATATTATGAAAGTAGTTGAGTAAACTTTGGAGATGATTTAGATGTCACTTGACCGTTCATTAAAAACATCGGGGTTGCTTATAAGACACCGCAATGTGTTAAAACGCGATGAGCGAATTGCAAAACTTAAAGATCAGGATCGCTGGGAGGATGGCGATGCGTTGTTCGGTCTGCCAAAAGTGGCCAACCGCAAGGTGAACATAAGCGGCAAGGCAGAAAAAACAGCCGAAGAAGCAGCGGCAGCAGTTCCCGGCGCAGCACCCGCAGCAGGTACAACTCCTGCCGCAGGCACAGCAGCCGGCAAAGCTCCTGCAGGCACCGCCGCAAAAGCTCCGGCAGCAACTGGAAAGACTCCGGCAGCACCGGCCAAAGGCGCACCAGCAAAGAAATAAGGGTATTGGCGATTTTGGATTTTAGATTTTAGATTGAAAAGCCCCCCGAATAAATCGGGGGGCTGACTATACCTTAAACCTTATACTCTACTAAAATAATGTGTCTAATTATCTTTCCGACAGAACAAATCTAATCGACGCCAGCGGAATCCGTAAGGTTTTTGCGCTCGCCGAGACGATGAAAGACCCCGTCAATTTCTCCATAGGCCAGCCTGACTTTGATGTGCCGGATGAATTGAAATTCGAGGCGATAAAGGCTATTAAAAGTGGCGCCAATTCTTATTCACAGACCGCAGGGTTAAGCGAGCTGATTAACAAGATAAACAAACTTGCTGCTGTGCAGTTCGGCTGGAAAAATCCCTGCTCAATAATATGCAGCGGCGTAAGCGGTGCGATTCTTCTTGCCTTTATGGCGACAATCAATCCGGGCGACGAGGTGATTATCCCCGACCCCTATTTTGTCATCTATAAACATATAATCAATATGCTCGGCGGAAAGTGCGTGTTTGTCGATACCTATCCCGATTTCGATTATGCTGCGAATAAAATCGAAAAAGCGGTTACGTCCAAAACGAAAATAATCGTCGTAAATTCGCCTGCCAATCCGACCGGTAAGGTTTTTTCTTCGCAGCAGCTTAAATCCATCGCCAAAGTTGCGGCCGGACACGATATTCTTGTAATGAGCGATGAAATATATAATTTATTTTCATACGACGGCCCGTGCGACAGTATTGCCGGATATTACGACAAAACACTGCTTATGCGAGGCTTCAGCAAGGCTTATGCGATGACCGGCTGGCGGCTGGCGTATGTATCGGCGAATGAGAGCTTAAAACCTCTGCTTGAAGCTATGACGAAGATTCAGCAGTACACGTTTGTCTGTGCCCCTACGCCGTTTCAAAAGGCCGCAATTAAAGCACTCGATTATGATATGAGCGGATATGCGGCCGAGTATCGCGTCAAGCGTGATTTAATTTATGAAGGCCTGCGAGACAAATTTGAGCTTATAAAGCCCGGCGGGGCGTTTTATGCCTTTGTCAAAGCGCCTGCAAAGTATCCATGTGCCTCGGCGTTTGTAGAAACCGCAATAAAAAACAATGTGCTGATAATCCCCGGCAGCGTATTCAGCCAAAAGGACACACATTTCCGCATCAGCTATGCCACCAGTAATGAGAAAATAAAAAGGGGTATAGACATACTCAACAGCCTGGCATAATTTTTTAGGGTATAGGGTATAGTTATTTAACATTGAACATTTAATATGGATTTTCTTAAATCTTAAACCTGTAATCTATATATATACGCTTGTTCAGCAGCCTATTATTATTATCCCCAGTTCATTTGCCAGCGCGATAGTTTGCGGCTTGTCTATCATTATTGTTTTTTGAGCCTCGACAACAAGGCATTTGCCGCCGTTTTTAACAAGGCTGCGAACCGTATCCGGGCCGACACAGGGCACATCAAATCGTCTGTCCTGGTCTGGTTTTTCTGCCTTAATCAGCGTCCATCCGCCGCTGCGACAAAGCGCACCTGCCCGCTCAATCATACTTGCAGTACCCTCCACCGCCTCGACCGCCAGTACAACGCCGTCCTTTACTGCAACAGCCTGGCCTATATCAAATTCGCCGAGCCGTTTGACAACCTTCCATCCGAAGTCAATATCATTTTGAATTTTTTCCGGCAGAGCGTGTTTAGTCATAATGCCCTTATCGGCCAGATGTTCCGTGCAGTACATTACCGAATCCTCGAGAAAAATTCCGCCGCAGGCAAGTTCCTCGGCGATACAGTTGAGTATATTATTGTCGCGTTTGGGCTGTTTGCGCAGACGCCAGTAATAAATTCTTACCGCCCGCCAGTCCGGCAAATATTTAAGAATCCGAAAGGGGGTATAGAGTTTTTCCTTATAGACTTTGCCGACCATTATTGCACGGCTTGCTCCGTAGCGTCGCAAATGGCGAATCCAGCTGCCCGGTCGGGCAATAGCGACCTGCTTAAAACAATCCACATGCCCGGAAAGGTTTATATCTGCGCTGCCGGACAACCCTGCACATACAATTTTAAGCCCTGCTTTTTTTGCGCCCTCGGCGACAAGAAACGGCAGCCTTCCGCCGCCGGCTATAAGACCAAGCGTTTTTTCACTTTCCGCCATTGTCGTCATCGTGGTCGTCCTTAACCGGCATGTCCAGCTTTTTGAATTGCCGGGTTATATGCCTGAGAGTCTGTCTGATTGCAGGCAGATGCTCAATGAGCAGATAGGCACGTTTTGCCTTGTTTGCCTCAATAGCGGGACTGCCGGCAATTTTGGCGTTGTCCGGCACATCGCCTGCAACGCCAGCCTGGGCGCCGATTTGCACACAGTTGCCGATTTTGCAGTGGCCGATAATTCCAACCTGACCCGCTATTACACAGTGATGTCCGATTGTAGCCGAGCCTGCGAAAGCCGCCTGACCAATGATAAGGCAGTACGGTCCGATTTTCGTTCCGTGTCCTATATCGCAAAGGTCGCCCATCTTTGTGCCTTTGCCTATTATCGTGTCGTCGATAGCCCCCCGCTGAATGCCGCAGTTTGAGCCGATTTCGACATCATCCTCGATTATCACCGTGCCGATTTGGGGTATTTTGTGGTGAATGCCTTTATGAGTGGCATAACCGAAGCCGTCCTCGCCGACGGTCGTGCTGCTGTTAATAACAACACGATTGCCGAGTATGCATTTGTCGTGAATTACAACGTTGGGATACAATACGCAATCATCACCGATATGCACATCGCGGCCGATATAAACGCCGGGATATATTTTGCATTGCCTGCCGATTTTTGCACCACTGCAGATTACCGCAAACGGATGTATATCGCAGCCGTCGCCGACAGCGGCATCCGGCGAGATTTTGGCCTGCGGACTTATGCCGATTTTTTCATGCGGACGAAAGCCGTGCAAAAGTATCATTATCTGCGTCATTGCGTAGTACGGGTCTTTGGCGATAAGCAGCGGCACAGGGCAGTCGATTTTTTCGCCGACTATTACCGCACTTGCCTTTGTATCATTTAGATAGCCGGCATATTTATCGTTTGTTAAAAAGCTGATTTGCCCTGCGACGGCTTTGCTGAGCGTGGAAACGCTGCTGATTTTTATTTCGCCGCTGCCGTTGTATATTTCGCCGCCGACATACTCGGCAAGTTCTTTAAGTGTTTTCTCGGACATTAGTTTAACCGTTAATAATAAAACTGAATATTCTAACTCCTTTTGATATGATGTCAACTTTTAATAAGTTCCGCTGCTTCGATGGTTTTTATGCAGGTTTTGACCGCCTCGGAGCTGGGCTTTGCAAACTGCCGGCGATTGAAACGCAAGCATCGGCTTTTTGCCCCCAGCGGGGCGTACACCAGCGGCTCGGTATCGCAGAAGATTGCAACGCAGGGTTTTCCCATTGCACCGGCCAGATGGGCAGGGCCGCTGTCGTTCCCGATAAAAACATCGGTTGCGGCAACAACGCCCAGCAGATGGGTTGTCGATAAATTTTCAATTATCATTTCACCGTTCAGCTGTGAAGCTGTTATTCCGTAGCGTCCCTCGGCGGGGCCGAGAACAAAAACCACATCGAAGTTTTTCCGTTTTAAATTATTGGCCAGCTCCAGAAAATTGGCGATGTGCCAGCATTTGTGTCTGCCGCCGCTGCCGGGATGAATCAGCACAATCGGCCTGTTGAAACTTGCGCCGATGTTTTTGAGCAATTCCTTTCCGAAAGCAATATCGTTTGGCAGCGGATTGATATACTGTTTTGTCCGGTCGAAGACGAAATCGAAATCGGCAATCATGTTTTTCAGTTGATGCAGATAATCCTCGCTGATATGTACTGAATTGCCCGGCACAGGTGCAAAACGCAGTACTGATGCCTCGACTGCGTTGCTGCAGTTGGCGGTAAAAATCAGATTCTTTTCGAAATCGCTGCCAGGGTCGCCCAGAAATGAAAATATCCAGTCATAGCCGGCAAAATCGCAAATCAGCCTGTCGTTATCTTCAGGCGTAAAATTGCTGCAATCGGCAAAAAGGCGGTGAATCTGCACCGTATCGATTGAGCGAATCTTGTCGACACAACTGCGACCCGGAAGAAATTCCAGATATTCTGCTCGTCCCATCATTGCAACAGTGCCGAGACGAAGGTTTCTTTTCATTGCATCAGCCAAAGGCAGTGTAAGTATGCAGTCGCCCAGCGCGCCCGGCTGAATAATCAATCCACGCTTGCCCGTATCGACAGCGTCTTTCTCCGCCTGCCGTAAAAGTTCAATTATGTTTTCCTTTTCGTCCATCATTAACATTTAACATTTAACATTGAACATTTAACATTTAACATTGAACATTTAACATTTAACATTTTACATTTAATACGGATTTTCTTAAATCTGTAATCTATAATCTAAAATCTATAATCTTTCCTCGTTTAGCCGCCGTCGCTGCGACGGCGTTTGTTTTAACCCAGCGAATAAATCGCGGCGGCTAACTATACCCTATCCCCTAAACCCTAAACCCTATACCCTATAGATAATTCGTTCAATCCAACCGGCGCCGGCAATTTGCAGTCCGTCGGGCTGTTCGATATAAAACACCGCAGCCTGGCCGGGAGTAATCGCCGATATCGGCTCGTCGAAAATAATTTCCACCGTATTGCCGTCTTCTTTGGGATATACCGTTGAATAAGCCCCTGCGTGATTATACCGGATTTTCGTTATCGCACGAAAAATCTCTTCAGGCCTGTCTATCAGCCAGTTCACGCCGCAGGCCGCAAGGCCTCTGCTGAAAGTTTCGTCTTTCGGCCCAAGCGTAACCGTATTTTTTTGCGGGTCGATTTTTGTTACGTAATACGGCCTGCCCATTGCAACCCGC
>DYLR01000078.1 GCA_020721975.1 Blastopirellula marina
ATGTAATTAGTTAGGGCAGGTAGCTCAGCTGGTAGAGCAACGGACTGAAAATCCGAAGCACAAAATCCGAAATACTAAACAAATTCAGAATTCCAAATTAGAATAACCAAAACAAAGACTCCGGTGTTTTAGGTTTTTGTTTTGAACATTTTAGTTTTGAATATTCGATATTTTTTCGGATTTCGATATTCGGATTTCGGATTTAACTCCTTATATTATAAGAAATTAGATTACAATAGCTAAAGGCAATACAGCGTAGTAGAAGTAAATATAGGTAAAATATAATATCTGTACATAAGGGTGTTTTGAGGTCTATTATGATTTTTTGCAAAATACTACGGCTGGGCCGGCTCTTTTGGCAGGGACTGGAGTTTTTGTTTTGCGTCCTCGACAAAATAGCTGTTGGGGTATGCTGCTATAAAGTTTTCAAGGGCCGTTCCTGCTTCGTTGAGCAGTGCATGTCTTTGTTCCTGCGGCAGTTGCGGATAATCCTTTCGGACGGCGATTTTTAATACGGCAAGCTCATATTGTGCGGCAATTCCGCCGTCGGTGCCTTTAATCTGTTCGATAAGTTCGGTAAGCAGTTTGATGCGAACAAGCGGGTCGGGATTTGCCAAAGCCAGTGCCAGAGATACGTTATCCCGCAGCGGGTCGGATTTGCTCATTGACTCCAGCATGGAATTTAATTTGTGCGCGTAGCCGAGGCTGTGCGGATTAAGTGTAACAAACTCCGCCAGTCTGTTCATTGACTGCTCATCGTTTCTGCGATTTTCAGGGCCGATAAGACTTCGCAGACTCATTAGTCTGAATTTGAGTTTGCTCATCGCCACATCGTCCATGGATGTGCTTTGGGGCTTACGAAAGATTTTCTCAAAGCCCTGGCCGCTTTGCGGATTATCGATGCGAGCGGTTTCTATCATAGTCAGCGCCTCGGCAGCCAGTTCGTCTGCAAGCTCAAACTTTTTCTGCCCGGCAAGATACATTGCTATTCGCCATCTTGCTTCAATGGATTCGGGACTTGTGCCGAAGGAAAAATACAATTCGTGCCAGATAGGCAAGGCTTCAAGACTCGGATAATTGCTGTAAAAATGGAGTATTTCTTTTTGGCCGAGCAGAATTATATCGGGCTTCAGTTCGCTTAAAATCGCCTTATAATACAGCACAATCGGCATTCTGCGCTCTCTCGCACGGCTTTTAAGAAATATCTTGTGCAAAAACAGCGGCTTGTGCCGTTTCGGCGGATTAATGAAAAGGTCATATTGTTTAAGGAGATGCTGTTTTTGATTCTGATACATTAAATCGTCGCCGATAACCAGCCATTTCGGCCAGACGTCGTTTTCGAGTCTTTGCTGAATTTCGCGTTTTAATTCCTCCCGCAGCAGATTTGTTTCGCTCGGATAGAAAAAGCGGGTAAAATAATTTCTTGCCCGAGGGTCAAGCAGCGTTTTATCCAGCGCTTCGGAAATGCTTTTGTCGTGAAATGCGCTCAATTGCAGCGGATTGTTTTTGGCGACATAAAGCTGATAATCAAGTTCTGCGAAGTTCACTTCGCTTTGGAATATGCCAAGCGCCGTAAAGAACAGGGCCGCCGAGGTGCTCCATATCACCCCGGGACGGTATCTTGTGAAATGTCCGATGATAATCACAACCGCCGACTGCACCAGCAGCGTAAGCCAGGCCAGCAGCCACGGTGCAAATGAGACCGCCCAGGCAAGACTTTCCGGGCTGTCAATATAGCCTGTAAGACCCCAGTAGATAACCATTGGCGCCGTACACAGCACGATTGAAACATATCTGGAGCGGAATCGCAGCGGTCTGGATGCCACTGCTATACAGCTTATCAGCAGACACAATGCAAAGCCCGGCAGTTCGGCGATGAGCAACACCGCCAGTATCATGGGTATGGCATATTTAAAACTGAGCAACTGGCTTGTGAGTGTTGCCGCCCCTGCAATTGTACCCATAAGCAGACCAAGCACGAGAATTTGGGCCGGATATTCAAAAATACTTATGGGATTAAGCAGGATTTGCCCTAAACTCCAGGGCTGGCGGAATTCAAATCCGAACAGCGAGCCGGTAACTATTTTTGCCCAGAAAAAGCAGACTGCCGTGAAAACTGCAATCGTCATCGCCCAATAAATATGTACGTTTCGATGGCTGTAATGCAGCGTAGGGCCTGCGGTCATAAACGATTTCGGCGCAGGTGTGACTGCTTTAGCTGATTCAGTATTAGATATATTATGCCCGTTTGGTCTCATTGCAACGGCAGGATTATACCACAAATTTGCTTACAGGGACAGTTTAATCTTTTTCTTGACTGGTTTACAAAATGCAATAGAATAAATGTTTTTCCAAAATATGTCGCGGATGTGGCGGAACTGGCAGACGCGCAGGCTTCAGGTGCCTGTGGGCTTACGCTCGTGGAGGTTCGACTCCTCTCATCCGCATTGCAGCCAAAACTTATCCTGTTAAATGAACAAAAATATAATACCACGACCTGCACGTCGAAAAAATATGGTTCTTGCCATAACGGCCTCGGTAGGTTCGATTTTGGCAAGTAATTTCACCGCAGGGAATATACTTTCGCTTGTAGTGCTAAAACTGGGCGCCCAGGCCGGTTTTCTCGGAATATTGAGTTTTGCATCTCTTGCACCGGGTTTCTTTTGTCTTTTTACGCTGTCGCTTGTTGACAAAATGGCCAAAAAAAGGCTGCTTTTCCCCGGATATTTTCTTTCAGCGGTGTTTGCCGTGCCGCTTTTGTTTTTGCCGTTCACCGCAGCAGTATGGCCTTTGTGGGCTAACCTGGCACTTATAACGGTTTCGATATTATTGCGAAATGCCTCGACAGGTTTAAGTTCCGCAGGCTGGTTTCCGCTGTTGCAGGATATTGTGCCGACGCGGTATGTCGGCAGGTTTTTTGCGCGTCTGCGCACGTCGTGGCAGAGCGCATCGCTTTTGTCCCTGATTGCCTCTGCCGTGATAATCGGAGATGACCCGACATG
Source organism: Blastopirellula marina (assembly GCA_020721975.1). Lineage (GTDB taxonomy): Bacteria > Planctomycetota > Phycisphaerae > Sedimentisphaerales > UBA12454 > DYLR01. The sequence continues at coordinate 3,003 of DYLR01000078.1, forward strand.
GATGAGATTTGAAATACTGTTTGTACTCGGGCTTATTTCCGAACTTTTCAAATCGCTGCCGGTATTGGGAATTACAGAAAGGCCCATGGAATCAAATAATGGTCCCGGCAGTTCGATTCCGGCAAGTATAATTGAATTTATTCGTTTTGGGCCTCTTGGGCGATACAACATTTATGTTTTTTTAATTGCATTTGCATCCAATGCGGTCGAGCCTTTTAAGGTGGCAATGCTTTCAGATCTGGGCTACAGCGCAGGATTTATTCTTGCTGCGACGGCAATGGTTGGGACAGGTGCGGTTATATCTCTGGGATTGTGGGGGAAAATCGCCGACCGGTACGGCAATCGCGCAATTTTCAGCATTACGCCCCTGGGAATGATACTTACGACCATCGGCTGGTTATTTGTGGGCAAAAGCGGCATATTAGGAATGATTTATGTAATGCTGCTGTACCTGGCCTTCAGTATTTTCAGCAGCGGAAACGGCATAGCGCAGACAAATTATATGCTTCGTGCGGTGCCGAAAAATAAGCAGAATTTCCTTACGCTTATTTTGCTGGTACAGCGAATCGGCTTGGCGGTATCGCCGCTTGTTTCGGCTGCGTTTTTAAGCAATGCTCAAAGGCTGAATCTTTTTAACGAGCGTTTTAGATACGACATACTTTTTGTGTTCACTTCGCTGGTGCTGGCCGGCTCGTACCTGATTCGCAAATCTCTCAAGGCACAGACGGACATGCCTACCAATCAGGTTGTATTCATAATGGCAAAACCCCTGTACGACATTATCTATCCGGCTGTCCGGCTGTTCACACGCGCCGGGCGGTCTGATGAGACAACGGAAGGCCGGTAATTGTGGGGGAATCGGCAGAATATCTGTTGAGATTTTGATTTATTACGTTATATTGAAAGTTCAATGTTAAATGGTTATCGTTCGTGTTTGATTTTTGGATTCGGCTATGAAGAAAATCGGTGTAATAATCTGTGCAGCCGGCTCGGGTTCGCGTTTGGGCGGCAATAAGAAAAAGCAATTTATCGAAGTTCTTGGGCGAACCGTGTTTATGCGCAGCATAGAGTTTTTTGCAGGCCGCAGCGAGGTAAAACAAATTCTGCTGTGCATTTCGCCGGAAGATGAGGAAATGGTCAGGATTTCTTACGGCGCAAACCTTGTTTTTCACGGGGTGAAAATTTGTACAGGCGGGCAGCAGCGTTTTGAAACCGTCGCCAAAGCCCTTGAAAAGATTTCGCCGGAAGTTGATTTAATAGCCGTGCATGACGCGGCAAGGTGCTGCCTGAAGCCGGAGTGGGTTGATGCGGTATTTGAGAAGGCATCTCAAACTGGCGCAGCGATGCCGGCCGCTCCTGTCGTTGCAACTATTAAGCAGGTGCGCGACGGCGTTATAGTAAAAACAGTTGACCGCAGCGATTTGTACGAGGCTCAGACGCCGCAGGTATTCGATGCCGCACTGCTTCGCCGGGCTTACGCAGGCATAGACAAGCTCGACAAATCTAAAATCAGCGATGATTCACAGCTTATCGAAGCTCTCGGTGTGCAGGTTCACATCGTTGCGACGGACCAGACCAATTTAAAGATTACCACGCAGGGCGATATTGCCGTTGCCGAGGCTATAATCAATTCCCGTCAGGCAGCCAAACCTCGCGGCTATGTCGGCCCGTATGAAGATGCTCAATGGTGAACGGTTATGTACAGATTTATACCGGCCAGGGAAAAGGCAAAACCACTGCCGCTATCGGCCTTGCCGTGCGTGCGGCCGGCGCGGGGCTGAAGGTTTTTTTTGCCCAATTCATTAAAACAGGCAACAGTTCTGAAGTCGCTGCTTTGAAAAGATTTTCCGATTTAATCACCTTCAAACATTACGGTCGCGGGAATTTTATTTTCGACAGGCCGGACAGGGGCGATATTGCCGCAGCCAATAAGGGACTTGACGAAGTCCGCATCGCAATGAGCAGCGGGCTGTATTCCGTTATTATAATGGACGAGGCTAATTGTGCCGTCCGGTGCGGCCTGTTCGATGTTGACAGGCTGTTGAAAATAATTGATGAAAAGCCGGCAAATGTCGAACTGGTGATTACCGGCAGAGATGCTCATCCGGCAGTTATCGAAAAGGCTCACCTTGTAACCGAAATGAATCCTGTGAAGCATTATTATTCAGACGGCGTAAAAGCCCGCCGGGGAATAGAACTATAACGGCGTATGGATTGAAGAAGAAATTTAATCACGAATTACACTGATTACGCGGATTAGACTTTAGCGATTATAGATTTCAAATTTCAGAAAAGTCGTGCGCATACAAAAGGACGGCAGCTAAATGAGCGCCGTCCTTCTGCTAAATTTCATCAGGACATATCTATTTTCTTTTTCTCAACAGAATGCCGCCGAGAAGAAGAATTACAGCGCTCACAGGTTCCGGCACAACGGTAACAGCAAGAAACGGAGCATTTGCTGAATCGCCGCTGTCAAAGGTCAATCTGCTGTACCCGACATTAGCAAATTGAAACGCCGACCATGAATAACCGTTGGTCTTGTCGGCTTTGATAAAATTAGTAACATCAATAGACAACCATCCTGCCGGAGTACTGTTGCTTACGCCATATACCCATTGGCCGCCGCCTATCTGCTGTGAAGCAAGACCATTCGCACTGCTTGAGTTGGAAGCGTGATAAAGATTACAGCAAATTGATGACCCGCTGGCAGAAATTACGTTAATATTCAAGCTGGCTGATACGATATTTTCAGCTGCGGGCAGACCTGCAATGGCAAGCTGCATATAAACATCGCGATAACTTCCATAGGGTGAGTCATACCAATGGCCTGCCCAATTTGGATTTGCAGTAGAGTCAAAAGGTACCCATTCCCAGGGAAATCCATAGCCATAACGGTCTTTCCCGACCATTCCATCACCTTCCGGCGTAACTGTTACCACAATAGGCACAGCAAAACAAATTGATGTTGCCAAACATAGCCACACAAGCAAAGCAAATTTTTTCATATCTTCTCCAAAAAAAAAAATAAAAATTTGTTAAATACGTTTATCAGATGTTAATATATTTCTGATGTGAAATCAAGAAGAAATATTAAAATAGACAAAATAAATTAAATAGACAAAACAGAAGTGACTATTTTGAGCCAATAATAGCCATTTACGAAATCAGGTAAGCTCGACCGACCAGTATGCATTGGATAGGAATTGTCGCCAACTGGCATAGCGTTCCTGTGGCAAATGGACGTGGATGGCGGGATTGCGTTTGGGTCTTACCGGTTCACGAATAAGGGTCATGTGAGCCTGTGCGGGGGTTTTTCCGCCTTTTTTAGCATTACATTTCGTACAGGCACAGACCATATTTTCCCAGGTAGTAGGTCCGCCGAGACTGCGGGGAATTACGTGGTCAAGGGAAAGTTCGTTTGAAGGATATTTCTTACCGCAATACTGGCAGTGATTGCCGTCGCGGGCGTAAATATTTCTGCGATTCAGTTTGACCTGTGTACGCGGCAGGCGGTCGTAAAACAGCAGTCTGACTATACGCGGCACGGCTATATAAAAATTTACAGTGGTTATCCAGTCGTGAGCCTGAGGCTCGAAATTTCTGCGAAGCTCGCTGATTTGCCGCCAGGACTCAAAGTTGTAATTATAGTACTGCCCCTGCTCATAGGATATAACTTCGGCGAGTTCGCGAAACAGGAGCGAAAAGGCTCTTTTAACGTCGATAATGCGCAAGGCCATGTAGTTTTTGTTCAGTACCAGGACACTGCATCCCATTCCCGAAACGGGCATGTCGGTAAGACTATGTGCTTCTTCCTCACTCATAAATTTTGTTTGCTGCTAACTGCATATTCAGCACATTTTGCTCAAACGGCAGCCGTGAGTTTGACATTTACACAGTCGGCTTTTGGTCCCTTTTCGCCGGCTACCACATCAAATGTAACCATTTGACCTTCAACAAGGTTCTTCACCGATTTTGACACAAGACTTGTATGGTGAACAAAAACCTCTCTGCCGTCATCAGCAGTTATAAAACCATAACCCTTTCGAGGGTCGAACCATTTTACAGTTCCTTCTGCCATTACATATCCTTTATGCGATGCGTTTACCCGATAATAACCGACACGGCCAGGAAATGCAAGACTTTCAATTCACGGCAGCGATTTTACTCGGAGGCCGTAATTTTGCCGGCCCTGAGCAGCTTTTCCTTCATCAGCCGTCCCATTTTGAATTTGACGGTCCGCTTTTCAGGTACCATTACCCGTTCAAGGGTTTTAGGGTTCTGGGCAACCCGGGCTGCACGTGAGCGTATCTCGAACACGCCAAAATCGCGGAATTCAAGCCTGTTATCCTGGCAAAGCTCATTGATAATTTCGTCAAGAAAAGACTGGATTACCCGCTTAACAATCACTCGTTTAGCCTGCGATTGTTCCGCTATCCGGTCAATGAGTTCTTTCTTTGTAATCGTTGACATTTTTTTTCCTCGAATTAAAGAAAGAGCATTTCACTACGCCTGCCGCCAGGGTTGCCAGCCTCAGGGACAAGGCAGCAATTATAACACTGAGCCTGCCATCATTAGTTTTGCCGTTTTAGGTTCTGCTGCTACAAGCCTAAAAACTCTGCAACCTACTATACAATAAAGACTTCTATTCAGCAAGACTTTTTTTAAGATTTTTTTTAGCTTGAAAACCACCCTACATTGCAGTCCGTTCGAAATCCTCGTATTCAGCAAAAAGGTGTCAAAAATCAGCTTTTTTTGAGGCTTGACATTCGGCAAAGTGGACTACATAATATACCGCTTTTTGGGATTTTTTGGCAAAAGGTTCATAAATGCCCCATAAAATAGTATCAAAAAAACAGCTTTCTGAAAATGTGTTTACTGCCGATGTTGAAGCTCCGCTGGTTGCGCGAAGCTGCAAGCCCGGGCAATTTATAATATTAAGCATTTCCAGCGAATACAGCGAACGCATCCCGCTTACCATTGCAGGAGCAGATATCAAGACAGGCACTATCCGGTTGATTTGGCAAAGGCTCGGCAAGACCACGGCAGAATTGTCTAATTTAAAAGTCGGCGATTCAATCGAAAATATTCTCGGGCCGCTGGGTCAGCCCACGCATATCGAAAAATTTGGTACGGTTGTCTGCACAGGCGGGGGTATCGGAAGCGCTCCGCTGCTTCCAATCGCACAGGGTATGAAACAGGCCGGCAACAAAATTATTTCCATTCTCGGCGCCCGTAATAAAGAACTGATTATTCTTGAAGACGAGTTCAGAGCGTTGAGCGATGAGCTTATCATTGTAACTGATGACGGCAGTTACGGCACAAAGGCTCTTGTTACAGGGCCGCTGGAAGAAGTTTGTAGAAGACAGCCGAAACCCAATCTGGCAGTCGCCATAGGCCCGGCGATTATGATGAAGTTCTGCTGTGCAATCACCAAAAAATATGAAGTTCCTACTGTCGTATCGCTGAATACGATTATGGTTGACGGCACCGGAATGTGCGGCGGCTGCCGAGTCGAGGTCGGCGGACAGACAAAATTCGTCTGTGTTGACGGTCCTGAATTCGACGGACATCTGGTTAATTTCGACCTGATGATGAAGCGAATGAGCGCATACAAAAATCAGGAGCAGCAGGCCATACGGCAGTATGACGAACATAACTGCAAAATAGGGCTTAAAAAAAGGTAAAAATTTAAAACTGCGAAAACAGGACCAAAATTATAAATACGAAATCTTCTATGACTGAACAGCAAAACAGGGAATATCTCGAAAAGCTGCTGGCAAAGCACAAAGCAGGCGAATTAAAGCCTGCCGAAAGATTCAATATACCTCCGCAGGATATGCCTGCACAGGACGCTGTGGCGCGTCGCACCAATCAAAATGAGGTAGCCACCGGTTATACTGAAACTCAGGCGCGTCTGGAAGCGCTGCGGTGCCTGGGCTGCAAAAATGCTCCGTGCGTCAACGGCTGTCCGGTGCGAATCCGCATTGCTGATTTCATAGCGGCAATAGTTGAAGGCGATTACGGCAAATCGCTTGAAATAATTCGCGAAAATTCTCTTTTGCCCGCGGTTTGCGGCCGGGTCTGTCCGCAGGAAGTGCAGTGCCAGGAGACCTGCACCGTCGGCAAAAAATTCAAGGATGTTTCAAAAAGCGTTTCAATCGGCAGGCTTGAGCGGTTTGTGGCCGACTGGGGCAGAAAACACAGCGTCAAAGTGCCTGCCGTTGCTAAAGCCACAGGCAAAAAAGTGGCAGTAATCGGCTCCGGACCCGGCGGGATAGTTTGCGCATCGGATTGTCGCAGAGCCGGCCATGACGTAACAATATTT
>DYLR01000079.1 GCA_020721975.1 Blastopirellula marina
GGCCTGCCCCGCGGGTCATCGGTATATTTGTAAGCAAAGTTTTCGCAAATCTGCCCCCGACGGCAGGCGTCGGGGCTGACAACCCGCCCCGATTTCGTGGCTCGGGCATCCTGCCCGTGGTTTCTAATCCGTTAGCCCGTCGATTTATTCGGGGGGTTAAAAGATTTGTCACAGTCTCCTGAAATAACGTGCCATTTTTAACTGTCCTGCGGCCAGATATGCAAAATAATCGAGCAAAATCGCTTCAAGGCTTTTAAGCTCCGCCTCTGCTGCTGATACTGCCGTATTATTCAGTATTTTTATCAATTTATCGTTCAATGCGGTTCTGTCGGAAAAACCGGATTCGCAGTCCCTGCAAACAATTCCGCCGGCGGCACAGCTGAAAAACACCGCAGGCCATTTGGAATTGTAGGGATTTTTACAGTTCACGCAAACAGCGGTAAGCGGAGAACTGCCGATTTCCGCAAGCAGTTCAATTTGAAATTTTATCAGTTTCGCCAGTATCTGTGCGTATTGCCGGGCGTCGCAGATTTTTTTCAGGAATACGGCAAATTTTCTGAAAAGCTCCGGGTGCGGGTCGTGTTCTTTTAGAAATTTGTCAATCGTTTCCGCCGCCAGAACCGCAGCGTTGAGACGGTCGAGATTTTTTCGCAGGCCGGAATAAACGGCGGAAGACTCAAACTCGGTCAACACCGCGAGTTTATCGTTTTCCTTATAAGACAAAACCAGCGACCCACACGACAAGACCTCGACAGCCGATGCAGATGACGATGATGGTTTGATTTTTCTCGTGCCTTTGGCGATAGCGGATATCTTGCCGGCAGTAAGGGTGAACAGCGTAACTATCTGAGAGGTCTCGGAATAATCAACGGTTCTTATGCAAAAGGCCTTGTCTTTCAAAAGCATAAACGATTTCAGCAAATAAATCAAACACCAAAAATCAAAAACCGATAATAAGAACTTGTTTACCCGCCGTCGCCGCGACGACGCATCCGTCGGATGCACGATTTATTCGCGGAATTAAAAAGTTCATTTTGTTAAAGGCTTTTAGTTTTTACTATCCGCAGGCGGTTAATTTTCCGTGCCTCGGCAGAAGTAATAATTATCTTCAAATTACCGTAATTGAAACTCTGCCGGTTTTGCGGGATTTGTCCAAGATGTGAAAAAACAAAGCCGCCTACGGTATCGTAATCCTCATTTTCAGGAAGTTCAATACCGAATTTTTTATTCAAATCATCCACGTGCAGCCTGGCGTCAACGTCGGCGGTAGATTCATCGACAAGCACGAACTCTTCTGCGGACTGCTGCGGCTGTTCATATTCGTCGGCAATCTCGCCGACCAGTTCTTCTACAATATCCTCTATTGTAACAACGCCTGCCGTGCCGCCGTATTCGTCAAGCACAACTGCAATTTGCAGTTTTTGAGTCTGCATTTCACGCAGCAGAACCCGCAGTGTTTTGCTTTCCGGCACAAAATAAGCCTTGCGCAGCCTGCTGCGAATATCAAATTTCGCAGCATTTGCGCCTATTTCCTGCAAAAGGTCTTTGGCATAAATAAAACCGACAATCTGGTCTATGCTGTTTTCATATACCGGCAGACGCGAATGGCCTTCGACGCGAATTTTTTCAAGTACGGCGTCCAGGCCATCATTTGCATCCACGGCGACTATATCCGTACGCGGAGTCATAACCTTGTCAACGGTAGTTTCACCCAGTTCAAGCACGTGTTCAATCATTTCCTGCTGCTGTTCGTCAAAAACGCCCTCGGCAGTATGCTCCTCCACTACGTTTAAGAATTCCTCATGTTTTTCCTCGGGCTTTTCAGTTTCATCCTGCGGGTTTATGCCGATGAGCCTGCGAATTAGAAAATCATAAAACCGCAGCAGCAAAAAGACAGGGTAAAGCGTATGCGAAAACAGACTTATTACCGGCAGCGAACCGGCAATAACAACCTCGGCCTGATATTTCGCCCATGCCTGCGGAATTGCGAGCGAGAAAAACAAAAGAAGCAGCAGACTTATGCCAAAACTTATGAAAATATCACGGATATGCACGGCGGTTTTCTGGTCGGCGGTCATCAGATAAAGCACCGCGCCAAGTACGGCAAGATTGCACAGCATCCGGTAAAAGCCGCAGGTCCAGACAAATTTCTCCGCCGATTCGATAATTTGCTCAGTAATATGCTCATTTCTGCCGTACTTCTTCAGCGCCTGCTGCAGGCGAACCCTGGAGAAATTTATCAGCGACATTGCGCAAACCGAAAAAAACAGGCTTGCGGCACAGAACAGGGAAATTATTAAAATCGACAATGCCATTTATTTTTTTGCAGGACCGATACAGCTTACCATTCCGGCTGCGTCCGAAATAAATAACCTCTCGTCGGCAGTGTTTGCCGCAAAAGACGCCACTTTTCCGAAATTGAGTTCAAAAAGCCGTTTGCCTGTTTTATTTTCCATAGCCGCACAGCGTCCCTGATTAGTCATAACAAACGCCCTGCCGGCAGATTCAGCCATAAGCGAAACACCGTCGGCCATCAGCCAGAGATTTTTACCGCTTTCTGCATCAACGGCGTAGATACCCTTGTTCGGCGCAAGCTGATAGACGGTCTTTTCTGTGGCAAGCGGGGGGGCAACCAGCGCTGAGCCTGTATGCATTTTCCACAGTTCCTGGCCTGAATCGAAATCCAGGGCGTAAAGATTTGTATCGCGCGAGGAAACAAAAAGTCTTGTACCCTGACTGGTTATACCAGAAATGGCGTCAACCGCTCTGAATGTCCAGATTTTTTTAGGCTCTTCGGGCTTGATGGACATTATAAGCCCCGTATCGGTGCCGAAAATCACCGCGGCGTCCTGGGCAACCAGTGCGGTAATAAATGAATCATCATCGGCTGTGGCGGCAAACGACACCGCAGCGGCCTGCTTGTCCATAACACGCAGTCTTTTGTCAATGCCGGCAAGATAAATGTGCATATCATTGAGAGATGCAGCCATACCGACAGGAAAGCTGAGGTTTTGGGTGAACGTATTTACCCCGAGTTTGGCGTCGATTACCACAAGGCGGTTTGCCGCTATAATGTAAAGCAGTCCCTTGTCAAGCACAGGGCCGTAAACGGGCAGCTTTTCCGGAGCTATAGTTCTGCTGAACTTGAAATGTCCTTTCTCGGCGTCCAGCGCGAAAAAATAATTCTCGTCGGTCAGAATATAGACCATCTGTCCCAGTACAAGCATACGCTGAATTTTCTCGCTGTCCTTGAGGGCGAGTTTGTTCTGCCAGTAGAGTTTAAGATTGCCCTGTTTCAGCAGCAGACCCGACACCACAGGCATATCGCCGGAATCCTGTGAGAAAACCGCGTTAACACAAAGACTCAAAAAAAATATTCCCAAAACAAGTTTTTTCATAACGCCCTCATAATGTTAAAAATTAGTTCCACGGTACCCGCTAAAATTTGAAAAGCAAAACCTTAACAAATCCGAAATCCGAAATACGAAACAAATTCAAAATAAAATAAAGAACGATGGGATAGAGGATAGTAAAGAACTAAACCCCGTACCCTAAACCCTAAACCCTAACTCGAAATCAAAATAACCAAAATGAATAAACCGTCAGTCCCGCGATTTATTCGCGGGGTTATTGTTCCAGGTCGATATATTCTGCCAGGTCAACGCCATTGCTGTTCTCGAAATTCTTGAGCTGCTGGATACGGTCTATATCGTCATTTATTCTCGTGGCAAGTTTGAAAATATACGGCTTGCCGGAAAGACGGTTTTTCAAGTCGTTTTCCATCGCCTGCCAGCTCCCGCCGTAAAGGCGTGCCTTGAGTATCACGAGCATTTTATGCTCTGTTGAAAGCCTTTCGATGAAATCCTGCACGGCAGCAGGTTGTTTTTTTTTCGCCATCTGCACGCCCCGATAAACACAGGAGCTTCACATAATATTCCGTCCCTAAAAATGATAGTCGGCAAAATGAAAAAATGCAATGAAAAATGGCAGGTTTGTTAAAATGGGCAATTTAAAACTAATTGTTGTCAAACCGACTTATGTTAGGCTTTATAGCCGGCAAGTTCGCCAAGCCGGCAGATAAGTCCAGCTCTGCGAATGTCTCTGCTGTGGCAGCGTACGGACGGGTCATTTCGTGACGCAATCATTTTTGCTGCATTTTCGAGCATTGCTTTTGCCTTGTCCGACGGCATGCCGTCAAGATAAACGGCTTCTGCGGCAAGGATTACAAGGTTATTATCGTTTACTCTGACAAAGCCTTCGCCGATAAGAAAATATTCCACAGGCCGTAATTGACAGGTCTGGCTTTGACCGTCATATATTTCCGCTATACCCATCTCCAGTTTGTATATCATCGGGCAGTGATTGCGAAGAATGCCGAAGCAGCCGTCATGTCCAGGCAGAACAACACTTCTTGCCCGGCAGTCAAGCAGTTTTGTCTGCGGGGTGTACATTACGCAATGAAAGGTACCTTTTATTGCAGCGGTCATTTCCGGCCTGCTTCCTCAACATTACCAATATACATAAATGCCTGTTCCGGCAGAGAATCCCATTTGCCTTCACAAATCTGTTTGCAGCTGTCTATTGTTTCCCGCAAAGAGACGTATTTGCCCTGCATTCCGGTGAACTGGGTGGTAACCATAAACGGCTGCGAAAAGAATCTTTCGAGCCTGCGGGCACGGGCAACGATTAGCTGGTCGTGCTTGCTGAGTTCATCTACACCGAGAATTGCGATAATATCCTGCAGGTCGCTGTATCGCTGAATATATTCCAGTACCTGCTGAGCAACCTGATAATGCTCCTGGCCGACAATATTGGCGTCGAGAATACGGGAAGTGCTTGCAAGCGGGTCGATGGCTGGGTAGATACCTTTTTCGGCAACCTCACGTTTCAGCACAACAAAGGAATCAAGGTGTGCAAAAGTGGTTGCAGGAGCCGGGTCGGTGAGGTCATCGGCAGGGACATAAACGGCCTGTACGGAGGTAATTGCACCGGAAGTGGTAGAGGCGATTCGTTCCTGAAGGTCGCCCATTTCGGTCGCCAATGTCGGCTGATAGCCCACAGCCGAGGGGATTCTGCCCAGCAGAGCAGATACTTCCGCCCCAGCCTGAGAAAAACGGAAGATATTGTCGATAAACAGCAGCGTATCTCCGCCGCCGCTTTCGACAAAGTATTCCGCAACGGTCATAGCGCTGAGTGCAACACGAAGTCTTGCACCGGGCGGTTCGTTCATCTGGCCGAATATTAGCGACGTTTTATCGATAACCGAGACATCGGTGTTGCCGATTTTTGTATGCTGCATTTCCAGCCACAGGTCGTTGCCTTCACGGGTTCTTTCGCCGACGCCTGCAAAAACCGAATATCCGCCGTGCTGGGTGGCAATTCGAGCAATAAGCTCCTGAATTAAAACCGTCTTACCTACACCAGCCCCGCCGAAAAGGCCGGTTTTCCCGCCCTTAACAAACGGACAAAGCAGGTCTATAACCTTAATGCCGGTTTCAAACATTTCTGTTTTGGCGGACAACTCGGTGAACTGCGGCGGGTGGCGATGTATGGAGCGTCGTTGTTCGGTTTGTATCGGGCCTTTGCCATCGACCGGTTCGCCAAGCAGATTGAATACCCTGCCGAGGGTTTTTTCGCCGACTGGAACCGCAACCGGGCTTGCCGTATCTATAACTTCCATTCCTCGTTTAATGCCGAAGGTTGACCCCAGCGCTACGGCTCTTACTCTGCCCGCACCGAGGTGCTGCTGGACTTCGCCGATGAGTCTGCGTTTTTTGCCTGCGTATTCGTAATTTACTTCGAGGGCGTTATAGACTGCCGGCGTGCGGTTCAAATCAAACTGCACGTCAAAAACCGAACCGACAACCTGTACTATTTTACCTTTATTGGTTTCCACGTTTTACCTTCTACATTCTATATTCTACATTCTATATTCTATATTTCACATTCTATATTCAACACAACACATTCGCTCCTGTTATGATGTCGAGGAGTTCGCTGGTAATCTGTGTTTGTCTTGCGCGGTTATATTCTGTGGTAAGTTCCTCAATCATTTGTTCGGCATTTTCCGTGGCATTTCTCATTGCCGCCACCCTGGCCAAATGTTCGCTGAGTGCGGCGTCGAGAAAACAGCTCGAAACAGCCGAGCGAACCATCATATCTGCGAGTTCACTGAAAAGTTCATCTGCCGGCGGCGAAAGCAGGAAATCCTCAAAATTAAGTTTCCACGGCCAGATTACCGTAGCCCTTGTTGTGAGGTCGTCAATCAAATCCGCCAGGGGAAGCACAGTAAGCGTTTGTGCGTGTTGAGCGGCGATGGAATAAAATCGCGTATATACTATTCCAAAATAATTTATTTCGCCTTTACGGTAATCTGCAATGAACCTGTCGGATATTTCATTGATTTTTTCGATGGATGGTATTTCGCCGAGACCCTCGAAGGCTTCGGTGATTTTAACGCCCCTGTGTCTGAGAAAATTGATAATTTTTTTTCCTGCGGCATAAATTTTCAACTGTCTTTTCAGCCTTTTTGCGCGATTGATATGCACATCCAGCAGCCGCTGAATATTGGCATTATATGAACCGCAAAGGCCTCTGTCCGAACCCAGCGCAAGAACAGCAGACGAGCTGCCTTTGTTTTCGTGCATCAGCGGACTGTTAATCGGTTTTTGCGACGTTACAATCAGATACGCCAGTTGCGCAAGCGAATCATAGAAGCCCATCGAGCCTTCCCACCGCAGATAATAATCGCGGTATCGGCTGGTGCTTATCATTTCCATAGTGCGGGTTACCTTGCGGATATTGGTAACGGCATCCTTGCGTTTAAGTATCTGGCGGACCGACGACATCAGACGGCTCCCGAAGACGATTTAAAAATTTCCTTTTTATACCGCCCGATTTCGGCAGATAGTCTGCCTGCGAGGTCATCATTAAGCTGTCCGGTGAGGTCGATTTGATTGAGTATATCGGCGTTTTCGGTTTTCAGACAGGTCAAAAGTCCGTCAAGAAAACCTGATACATCAGCAACGGCAATATCGTCAAGCAGTCCGGTAGAGCCGGCAAAAATACCGACTATCTGTTCGGCTGTAGTCATTGGGGAAAACTGCTTTTGCTTGAGTACTTCAACCATACGATAGCCGCGGTCGAGCTGAGCCTGAGCGGCGGGGTCAAGTTCTGTACCGAGCCTTGCAAAATCCTGCAATTCGCGAAATGCTGCAAGGTCGAGTCTGAGTTTGCCGGCCACTTTTTTCATTGCCGGCACCTGGGCGTTACCGCCAACTCTGCTTACCGAAATGCCCACATCAACCGCAGGCCGCACGCCGGCGTGGAAGAGGTCCTTTTGCAGATAAATCTGGCCGTCGGTAATGGAAATGATGTTGGTGGGGATATACGCGGAGACCTGGCCTTCGAGCGTTTCGACTATCGGCAAAGCGGTCATTGAGCCGCCGCCGAGCTCCGCGCTTAGTTTTGCGCTGCGTTCGAGCAGCCGGCTGTGCAGGTAGAATATATCGCCCGGATATGCCTCCCGTCCCGGCGGGCGGCGCAGCAGCAGTGAAAGCTGTCTGTAAGCGACGGCGTGTTTACTCAAATCGTCATATACCACCAGCGTATCACGATTTTTTTCATACATAAAATATTCGGCTATCGTGCAGCCGGAATAGGGGGCAATGTATTGCATCGGTGCACTGTCGGCAGCTCCCGCACAGACAACGACTGTGTAATCCATCGCCTTATTTTTTCGCAGAATATCTACGACGCCTGCCACGGTAGATTCCTTTTGACCAATGGCAACATAAATGCAGATAACGTCTTTGCCCCGCTGATTTATAATGGTATCAAGTGCGATGGCCGTTTTTCCTGTTTTACGGTCTCCGATAATAAGCTCACGCTGTCCCCTGCCGATGGGAATCATCGAGTCGATGCTCTTTAGACCTGTCTGAAGCGGCTGCCTGACCGGCTGGCGCTGAGCGATGGAAGGCGCCTCGGATTCAATCAGTCGCCAGTTCTGCAATTCTACAGCCCCAAGTCCGTCTATCGGCCGGCAGAGAGAATCTATCACCCTGCCGAGAAGTTTTTCGCCTGTCGGGATGGAAAGCACTTTGCCCGTGGCTTTGACGGTCGAGCCTTGTTTTATTTTCGTGTAATCGCCATAGACCACAGCACCGATGGAGTCTTCGTCAAGATTGAAGACTTCGCCGTTGACGCCGCCTTCAAATTCGAGCATTTCGCCGGCCATTGCATCGTGCAGACCGTAAATGCGTGCGATGCCGTCGCCGATTTCAACCACCCTGCCGACAGTGGAAACATCGAGCTGACTTTTATAACCTGCTATTTCTTCGCGAATTATCCCGGAAATTTCATTAAGGTTCAGTTCCATAAACACGCCATATTAACACAGTTATTTTCAATTATGCCGCTGCTATTTTAGCAGCCGCCTTTTGCAGCATATTTTTTACAGAGCCGTCAATAACCCGATCGTCCATTCGCAATATGACGCCGCCGATTAAGGAGGCATCAACACCTATATTCAGTTTCACATCGGCGCCGATTTGATTTCGCAGATTCTGGCGGAATTCTTCGAGCCGAGTCTGCGAAGGCTGCTGTGCAAAAACGACATAAACGATTTTTATATTGTTCCGCCGGTCCAGCAGCATTTGAAGCACGGATATAATGTCCGGCAGAAAGCCCGTTCTGTCTCGCTTTACGATGCTTATAAGCAAATTCAATGCAAGAGGACTTATCTTTTCAGCCAGCACACGTCTGATAAGGTCAACCTTTGCAGCGGAAGGCACGGCAATATTTGCAAAAATCGACGCAAAATCCGCATTTGCGGCAAAAATCTTATTTACAGCCAGAATTTCATCAAGCAGCCTCTGCTCGGTTCCGTCCTCAACGGCAAGCTCAAATGCCGGTTCTGCGTAGATTTTCGCGATAAGTTGTCGCTTTGTATCTTCCATCAGTTAAACTTATTTTGTTGTCCAAATTCAATTATTGCCTGGTCAATGAGACGATTGTTGTCGTCGTCGCTGATTTTTCGCGACAGAATTTTTTCGCCGAGTTCGACAACTATTAGTCCCGCCTCATGCAGAAGCTGCCGGCGGGCGGCCCGCCAGCTTTCGCGGTGCTTGCCAATCCAGTCGAGCAGCGCGCGCTCAAAGCCGATGTCGTATCCCAATCGCTCCGACTCGATCCACTTGTGCTTCAGAATCTCCTCCCGCTCGGCGAGAAATTCCTGATACAAACTGGACTGTTTCACAAACTCGCGGGAGGACGAAGGCTCTGGAGCAGGATGAGTCATGCAGCGCGTAAGGCGGAAA
>DYLR01000080.1 GCA_020721975.1 Blastopirellula marina
TTTTTTTGAAAGGAGATTTGTTATGCCAGGTGGTGATAGAACAGGTCCTATGGGTTTAGGCCCAATGACAGGTAGAGCTGTGGGTTTTTGTGCCGGATACCCGGTGCCGGGATATATGAATCCCGTTGGCGGACGCGGATTTTTGGGTCGCGGCAGAGGCTTTGGAATGCGAGGCGGCGGTCGCGGCTGGAGAAACTGGTTCTATGCAACCGGTCTTCCCGGCTGGCAAAGAGCCGGATACGGCATGCCCGCTTGGGGTGGTTATGCCGGTGGTACTTATGGTGGTTATCCGGGTGTATATGGGTTTCCTGCAGCACCGACAGCCGAACAGGAACAGCAGGTTCTGAAACAGCAATCAGAATACCTGCAACAGTCACTCGATGACATTAACAAACGCATCGAAGAGCTGGAAAAAGAAAAGTCAGAGTAATAAAACTCTATGCGAGACAGCACGGCAAAGGGTAAATTGCTCGACCTTAGCCGGATTTTCGTTCTGTTCAAAGGTGAAAGTCTATTCAATTTTTTGAAGGATGTATTAAATGTCTAAAAAAGTTGTTATTGTAGGTGGTGTTGCAGGCGGAGCATCAGCGGCGGCCAGGTTGAGGCGTCTGGACGAAAATGCTGATATAGTCTTGTTTGAAAGAGGTAAATATATCTCTTTTGCCAACTGTGGTCTGCCGTACTACATAGGCCATGTTATAAAAAACCGTGATGATTTACTGGTACAAACGCCCGAAAAATTCAAGGATAGATTTAACATTGATGTGAGAGTTAATAGTGAAGTAATAGAGATAGACCGCAAAAACAAACAGGTCACTGTAAAGGATTTATCATCTCAGAGTACTTATAGTGAGAAATATGATAAGTTAATTCTTTCTCCCGGTGCAGAGCCTGCCAGACCGCCTATAAAAGGGATTGATTCAGCACGTATCTTTACGCTGAGAAGTATACCAGATGCAGATGCTATCAATGATTTTATCACAGAACAGAAACCCAAGCGTGCGGTTGTTATAGGAGGAGGTTACATCGGCCTGGAAATGGCTGAAAACCTCAGGCACCGCGGCCTGTTGGTCGCTATAGTCGAAATGCTCGATCAGGTAATGCCAACCTTGGACAAAGAAATGGCAACTTCCTTGCATGAGCATCTGCACGAAAAAAGTGTAGCATTGTGGCTAAGTGACGGGGTTGCTGGATTTCGTCAGAATGATTCAAAATTGATAGTTGCTCTTAAATCCGGGATGGAGCTTTCCTGCGATATGGCGGTACTTGCAATTGGTGTTAAACCGGAAGTCAAGTTAGCTAAACAAGCAGGTCTTCGAATCGGCAGCACAGGCGGCATAAAAGTAAACGAGCATTTGCAGACAAGTGATACTGATATTTTTGCAATTGGTGACGCAATCGAGGTTGAGCATTTTGTTCTAAAAAAGCCGGTTTTGATTCCTCTGGCCGGACCTGCGAACAGACAAGGCAGAATAGCGGCAGATAATATAGCCGGACGAAGTGCAAAATACAAAGGCACCCAGGGTACTGCAATACTTAAAGTGTTTGACTTAACCGTAGCAATGACAGGAGCAACCGAGAAAGATTTGGAAAAAACAGATATAGAATACGAAAAGGCTTACATTCATCCCGCTAACCATGTTGGCTATTATCCCGGCGCCAAGCAGATGCATATTAAGATTCTTTTCAGCAGACCGGAAGGAAAAGTTTTGGGAGTTCAAATTGTAGGCAAAGACGGCGTTGATAAGAAAATTGATGTATTCGCTACTGCTATCCGTTTTGGATTGACGGTTTTTGACCTTCAGGATTTGGAATTAGCTTACGCTCCCCCTTATGGAAGCGGTAAAGATGCGGTCAATATGGCGGGTTTTGTAGCGGGTAATATACTGGATAACACTGCTGATATAAGACATTTTGAACAACTGGACGGAGATGATTTTTTGCTTGATGTTCGTTCACCTGCTGAAGTTGAGCGAGGCGGCATAGATGGAGCGGTTAATATACCTGTCGATCAAATCCGCAAAAAACTGGATAAACTGCCCAAAGACAAAACCATCAATATATATTGTGCGGTGGGTATTCGAAGTTACATTGCCTCACGAATCTTACGTCAAAAGGGTTTTGATGCCAAGAGTCTATCTGGTGGCTATTCAAGCTATTCTGCCCGTACTAGCGAAAAACTGCTCGAAGGAAAGTCAGCTCAGCAACTGAGAGATGAGTTCTGTACGGGATTTTAAAATAGAATCTTAAGAATGAATATTAGGAGATATTAAGATGCCGATATTTGAATATAAATGTAAAAAATGCGGGCACAAGACAGAATTGTTAGAAAGAGTTGGTAGTTCTGAAAAAAAACATACCTGTGAAAAATGTGGCAGCAATGAGATGGAGAGACTTTTTTCCACATTTTCTGTAGGAAGCAGTTCAAAATCAAGCGGCAGTAACATCTGTCCAACCGGGACGTGTCCATTAAGTTAAAAAGGTTTTATTATGAAAATTGCAGTAACATCAACAGGGCCTACCCTTGATAACGATGTGGAGGCCAGATTTGGTCGGTGCGCGTATTTTTTGATTATTGATACCAATACGATGCAGTTCGAGGCGATTGAGAACCCAAACATAGCGCTGGGCGGTGGCGCAGGTATTCAATCCGCTCAGTTAATGTCGGAAAAAGGTGTAACGACAGTTCTGACCGGTAACTGCGGTCCTAACGCTTTTAATGTCTTTGGACAAGCAGGAATACAGGTTATTGTTGGTATCAGTGGAAATATACGCAATGCAGTCGAACAGTTCAAAGCTGGTAATTTTGCATCAGCCGATGGCCCTAATGTGCAAAGCCATTTTGGTATTGGTTCAGGATGGCAACCAGCTCAAATGCCATCTTCGATCTCAGGAAATCCTGGGATGGGCAGAGGCGGCGGAAGAGGCAGAGGTATGGGGCGTGGTATGGGAATGGGGATGCGTGCTGCTATGCCAGGCTCACCAGTAAGCCCTAATGTCTTTCAGCCATCTGGTGTGCCAACTGCAGACCAATCGGAGTTAAACCAATTAAAACAGCAGGCCCAGATATTACAACAGCAAAAGCAGGAAATAGAGAAAAGAATCTCTGAATTAGAAAGCGGCTATAAATTAGCTGCTTTTGTACATACGGACAGATGCACCGGCTTTGGCATCTGTGTAAATGTTTGTCCGGTTAATGCCATTAGTATGAACAAACATGCTGTTGTCGATACCAGACTTTGTACTGCCTGTGCTTTGTGCGTGTCTGAGTGCCCAAATGGTGCGATTACGATTACCCAACAAAAAGTCGGCGGCTGAGAAAAATGACCCAGCCAGACAAAATATCTTAACACAATTGTAGTTATGAAGGTGTACTAAATGGAACGCTTTATGCTCAAGTCCAAAATACACGGTGCCACATTAACCGGTACCGAACTGGATTACGAAGGCAGTATAACTATTGACCAGAACCTTCTCGAAAAGACGAACATATTGCAGGGCGAGCAGGTTCATGTGCTGATGACAGCAATAGTTATGTTGTGAAGGAGTTACAGTAATGCATCAAAGATTCGACCTTGTACCCAATAAAGCCTTTTTAACCAGAGGCGTTGGCCGCCACAGATACCAGTTGAAATCTTTTGAGGATGCCTTGCGTCAGGCCGGGGTGGCAAATCAGAACCTCGTCCAGGTCTCATCGATTCTACCGCCCAGGTGCAAAATTATAAGTAGAAAAAAGGGACTGGATAAACTTGTGCCGGGCAGCATTTGTTATTGTGTAATGGCACGAGCCGATACTAATGAACATGGCAGAATGATTGCTGCATCCATTGGTATTGCTTTGCCTAAAGACAATAATAACTGGGGATATCTCAGTGAAGTCCATGCACATGGAATGAATCACAACAAAGCGGCTGATATGGCGGAAGATTTGGCCGCAGGTATGCTCGGTACAACGCTGGGATTGGAGGTTGACCCTAACAAGGCCTGGTCGGAAAAGGAACAGGTGTATAAATCAAGCGGCCTGATTATAAAAACCACAAATATAACCCAAACAGCCTATGGCAAAAAAGATGAATGGACAACAACCCTTGCCATAGCAGTATTTTTGTTTGACTGATTTACAGGTAATATTTTGAACAATGAGATATTTGAAAATCATCAAAGGTATCTTGAAAGAAAAGAGCTTTATATAAGTTTTGGCTATGACATAGACAAGGAAAGAAGTTTTGTCCTGGAACAGGCAAAGCCTCTCTGCGGCAAAATCCTTGAAGCAGGGACCGGCAAGGGGCATTTTGCGATTGCTTTGGCAAAACAGGGACTTTCGTTTGTTGCCTTTGATATTTCGCAGGAAGAACTGCATTTCGCAAAACTCAATCTGGCGTATTTCGGGCTTGATAAATGCGCAGATTTTAGAATAGAAGATGCTGAGCATACAAGTTTTGCCGATGAAAGTTTTGACACTATCTTTTCTGTCAATACCCTGCATCATTTGCACAGTCCTTATAAGGTCATAGATGAGTTAACTCGGATCCTTTCGCAGAAAGGCAAACTTATCTTGAGTGATTTTACAGAGGAAGGTTTCACGATTATGGACAAAATCCACGCCCTTGAAGGTAAAACGCATGAAGAAAGCAAAACAACACTGTTGGACATTGAGTCGTATCTTGCGAAAAAAGGTTTCTCAATTAAGAAGGCAGCAAGCGTGTATCAGTGTGTTCTTATAGCCGGAAAGGGACTTATTTAAAGATGATTATTTCAGTTGCAAGCGGCAAAGGCGGCACAGGTAAGACCACAATATCGACGAATCTGGCAATGTCGCTGGCGAGTGACGGACAACAGGTTCAATATCTTGATTGTGATGCAGAAGAACCTAACGGCCATATTTTTTTAAAGCCGAACATCAAAATTACGGAAAATGTTACCGTCGGCGTACCAGAAATTGATATGAACAAATGCACGGGTTGCGGGAAATGCGGCCGGCTTTGCCAATATAGCGCAATAATCTGCCTCAAAACCAAACCGTTGGTATTTGAACAGCTTTGCCATTCGTGCGGCGGGTGTATGGCAATCTGTCCGCAAGGAGCTATTACTGAAAAGCAGCGGAAAATAGGAATAGCCCAGTTCGGTAAATCAAATGGAATATATTTCGGCCACGGCAAACTTGACATAGGCAATATACAGACGCCAGCGTTGATTCGATATGTTAAAAAAAGAATAAAACAAGATGCGATAAATATAATTGATGCTCCACCTGGCACATCTTGTCCTGTTATCGAAGCTATAAAGGGAAGTGATTTTGTTCTGCTTGTTACAGAACCTACTCCTTTTGGCCTCAACGATTTGGCGCTGGCGGTGGAAATGGTACGCCAGTTAAAAATACCGTTTGCAGTTGCCATAAACAGAAGTGATATTGGCGACGATGCGGTAGTTAAGTACTGTCAGCAGGAAAACATTGAAGTTCTTATGCAAATACCAAACGATAGAAAAATTGCAGAAAACTATTCGCGAGGTATAATGATAGCAGAAACAATGCCGGACTATAAATATAAGTTCTTGAAGTTGTATGAAGATATAAAAAAGATGGAAAAAAACGATTGAAACACGACCCGGACTTTATGGAAAAGATAACCAGGGATCTGGAGGCACGTAAAGCAGCCTGCAAAATCCTTGATGTCGAAGAAATGGCCGACAAGCAGCAGCTTAAGAAGGCATATCGGCGGGCGGCTATTAAATATCATCCTGACCATAATGAAAGCAGTGCTGAAGCAAACAAGAAGTTTGCTCTCATAAAATGTGCTTATGAGCTTTTAGCATTTGATAAACCTTGCGACAGAATCCTGGAAGAAATTAATTCCTGGCCCGGTGTGCCTCAAGACAGCAAATACAGCCTTGAAAATCGCTGGGGACATTTTCTCTGGTGGAGAGAAAAATTTTTTGAATCTGATAAAGAAAAAAATAAAGGAAAATCTAATGGCAGAAAACGTTCTTCTTGTATTTAACAGAAATCCTTACGACGGCACAGATGCAATGATTCAATTATCAGATTTAACAAGGCGATATGGAAATGCCCTTGCTGTTGACCATATTAGTTTCGATGTCACAAAAGGTGAAGTTTTTGGATTTTTAGGCCCAAATGGCGCAGGAAAGACCACAACCATAAGGATGCTTACAGGGCTTTCCAAACCCACAGAGGGAAAGGCATGTATCATGAGACTCGACGTCAATTCAGATATGGCACAAATAAAGAAATATATCGGGGTTGTTCCGGAAATTTCAAATCTTTATGATGAACTGTCTGCAATGGATAATCTGATATTTATGGCACAACTTTACGGCGTTCCTCGCTCTCAGCGAAAAAAGAAAGCTGAAGAGCTGCTGAAAATCTTCAGGCTTTATGAGCGTAAGGACAGCCTGTTCCGTACGTTTTCCCGTGGTATGAAGCGGGCTTTGACTCTCGCAGCGGCGTTAATTCATAATCCAGAAATTCTTTTTTTAGATGAACCCACTGTCGGCCTGGATGTAGTGGCCGGGCGTTCTGTGCGCAATTTGATATCTAATCTTCATCGGCAGGGAATAACAATTTTTCTTACCACCCACTACCTGGAAGAAGCAGACCTTCTATGCGACCGTGTTGCTATTCTCGTCAAGGGAAAAATTCTGGCAATCGGCAGTCCCCGGGACCTGAAGGAAAAAACCGGCAAAAATTCTTTGGAAGAAGCATTCATGAAAATTACAGGCTTAGAACCGGAGGTTTTAGCCATTGAAAAAGGAAAATAAGATGTGGCGAGACAATATACGCGGTATTTTCTATATCGCCTTAAAAGATATAAAAACATACTACCTTAAGCCTCCGGCTATCAGTTGGGGTATTGTATTTCCGATTACCTGGATTTTAGCTTTTTACCTGAGAAATCCCGGAGATTTTAAAGAATTAGTGCCGGGACTGACGGCGATGACGGTTCTTTTCAGCACTACTGCTGCTGAAGCGGTGGTTATAAATTTTGAACTGAGACTTGGTTCTTTGGAAAGATTATTTTTAGCGCCAATTAGCACATCTGCCGTGCTGCTTGGGAAGGTGCTGGGTGGTGTTATTTTTGGATTTCTAATGACAACTGTGGCAACAACAGGCTCTGTAATAGTGCTTGGGCTTCAGCCCAACGTACTTTACCTTATTCTAATAATAGTTCCTTCGCTTTTTGTCTTTTCGTCTCTTGGCGCACTTTTATGTGTGATGGTAAAAGAAGTATTTGAAGCACAAACATTACTTAATCTCCCGCGGTTCTTAATGATATTTTTGAGCGGTGTTGTGTATCCCGTTTCAAAAATGCCCGTGGCTTTGCAGTACGTTGCATACGCACTGCCTCTTAGCCATACGGTGGAAGGTCTTCGATTATCTTTTTCAGCCGGTCCAGGTAAAACAATTTATTTATATACATTGATATTGTCCGGCTTCTTTATTCTTTTCATTTTTCCGGCAGTAAAGCTGCTGAATAAAAAGTTTGAATAAAAAATAATATGAAGGAATTGGTCATAATAAGCGGCAAAGGCGGCACAGGTAAGACCACAATATCGACGAATCTGGCAATGTCGCTGGCGAGTGACGGACAACAGGTTCAATATCTTGATTGTGATGCAGAAGAACCTAACGGCCATATTTTTTTAAAGCCGAACATCAAAATTACGGAAAATGTTACCGTCGGCGTACCAGAAATTGATATGAACAAATGCACGGGTTGCGGGAAATGCGGCCGGCTTTGCCAATATAGCGCAATAATCTGCCTCAAAACCAAACCGTTGGTATTTGAACAGCTTTGCCATTCGTGCGGCGGGTGTATGGCAATCTGTCCGCAAGGAGCTATTACTGAAAAGCAGCGGAAAATAGGAATAGCCCAGTTCGGTAAATCAAATGGAATATATTTCGGCCACGGCAAACTTGACATAGGCAATATACAGACGCCAGCGTTGATTCGATATGTTAAAAAAAGAATAAAACAAGATGCGATAAATATAATTGATGCTCCACCTGGCACATCTTGTCCTGTTATCGAAGCTATAAAGGGAAGTGATTTTGTTCTGCTTGTTACAGAACCTACTCCTTTTGGCCTCAACGATTTGGCGCTGGCGGTGGAAATGGTACGCCAGTTAAAAATACCGTTTGCAGTTGCCATAAACAGAAGTGATATTGGCGACGATGCGGTAGTTAAGTACTGTCAGCAGGAAAACATTGAAGTTCTTATGCAAATACCAAACGATAGAAAAATTGCAGAAAACTATTCGCGAGGTATAATGATAGCAGAAACAATGCCGGACTATAAATATAAGTTCTTGAAGTTGTATGAAGATATAAAAAAGATGGAAAAAAACGATTGAAACACGACCCGGACTTTATGGAAAAGATAACCAGGGATCTGGAGGCACGTAAAGCAGCCTGCAAAATCCTTGATGTCGAAGAAATGGCCGACAAGCAGCAGCTTAAGAAGGCATATCGGCGGGCGGCTATTAAATATCATCCTGACCATAATGAAAGCAGTGCTGAAGCAAACAAGAAGTTTGCTCTCATAAAATGTGCTTATGAGCTTTTAGCATTTGATAAACCTTGCGACAGAATCCTGGAAGAAATTAATTCCTGGCCCGGTGTGCCTCAAGACAGCAAATACAGCCTTGAAAATCGCTGGGGACATTTTCTCTGGTGGAGAGAAAAATTTTTTGAATCTGATAAAGAAAAAAATAAAGGAAAATCTAATGGCAGAAAACGTTCTTCTTGTATTTAACAGAAATCCTTATGACGGCACGGATGTAACATGGAATGGACTTAGACTGGCAGATCAGTTGCTTAATGCCGGTTTGGATGTGAATATATTTTTGATGAATGATTCGGTTGATATGGCTCGTGATGCAGCTAAACCACCTGATGGTTATTTTGATTTGGGAAAAATGCTGAAAGATTTAATTACTAAAGGTGTTCCAGTTAAAGTATGTGGTACTTGCAAGGTACGTTGCGGCATTCACAAGGGAGAACCTTATTTTGATGGAGCAAAAGAAGCAAAGATGACCGAATTGGCAGAGTGGATCGCTCAGACAGATAAAGTTATTTCGTTTTAGGTGTAGTTAATTATGCTGAAAAACGTTTTGGTAATTTCTCAAGTTGACTGACTTTTTGACATAGTTTTTATGCGGCTGCGAGCAGCCGC
>DYLR01000081.1 GCA_020721975.1 Blastopirellula marina
AATACTGTGCCGCTGCGTTCGCCGGCCAGAAAGGACGACATTAAAACGCTTGCCAATTATTTTCTGCAAAACTCAACCATACATCCTGAAAAAAAGGGTAAAATAAAGGGTTTCACAAAAATGGCTCTCGATACACTGATGAATCATCACTGGCCGGGCAATGTCCGAGAGCTGTGCAATGTAATCGAAAGAGCCGTTATGCTCGAAACAACCGACAAAATCGGTCTGACCAGCATAATTATAGATACGACCCTGCACCACGACGAGCATGTCCGGGCGTCATCGCATAAAATTAACGGCTATTCGCTTGCAAGCGCCGAAAAACAGCTTATTGCAAAGGCTCTCGAAGAGACCGGCTGGCAAAAAACACGTGCTGCCGCTTTGCTGGGCATTACCCGTGCAACACTGTATGCCAAAGTCCGACAGTACAATATTGAACAGCAAAATCACACTATCTCTGAAGAATTCGCAGTCAATCATACAATGGCCATTTAATAGCCAATATTCAATAACCAACATCTCTGCGAAACGGTTGTTTGGTTATTAAAAATTTGGTTATTGGTTATCATTTGGATGTTGGATGTTGCGTGATTGGATGTTTTCTTTTGTGTTTGGCCGCTGTCGGCACGATGGCGTACCCATCAGCCGCAGGCCTGTCCTGCGGGTCATCGGTATAATGTAATCACGACCTTGTGCAAATCCGACCCAGACTGCAGGAGTCGGGGCTGACAAGTCCACGCAGGTGAGTCTGGGGAATTTCTTCAATTTAAGCAAACAAATTCATACGTCAGATGCGCGCAAAGAAATCTTACATATATGCCGGCATGCCAGCCCGGCAAATAAACACAAAAACCGATTTTTAAGCCAAATTCGGAGGCAGCGAATTTCATATTTTCGCCAGGCACAATTATTGCATTGCTTCCGAGAGTCAAAATTATGCGCAGGCCGTATCGGCCTTACAGACTCGACAGACAATAATCTTTATGGCAAAACAAGAAAAAGAAAATCAGACAAAAAATATCACGCCGGACACTGAGGCTCCCAGCGGCACGGCAAAGGAAAGTTCTGTCGAAAAAGATATAGACAACGATATTTACAATTTACCGCAGGGCGATGCCGGCTCTGAACTGGAATCGCTTTACATATCGCACAGCAGGTGTCCTAAATTCAATATCATCCAGATAACGGCCGCTATCTGCGTACTGCTTGTAATTGCAGGGGTAATCAAAGTGCTGCTGTCGATATCCGCCGGTGAAAAGCCGGTTGGCACAGTCGAACAGGCTGTTGTGCCTGTACCAGCGGAGCCTGCGGCAGTGCAAACCCAGACGCAGACAGCAGAGCAGACCCCGGTGAAAGCTGAACCGCCGTCGGCTGCCGTACAGCCGCCTGCACCGGCAGTTGAGCCTGAGCCTTTGTCGCTGCATCTGGCTTATCAGTATTACAATCAACAGGATTACAGCAATGCTTATTCAACATATGCCGCATTAAAAGACAGGCTCGAATCCAATACATCTGACGAGCTGATGGAGGAGTTTTTAACGCTGCGAATGGCTCTTTGTATGTATAAAGCCGATGATTTGGAACAGGCCGGCAGTCTGTTCGAAAGTATTGCCGCAGCCAAAAGCCCTGTCGTATGCATAACCGCTAATTACTATCTATGCTTTGTAAGGATGAAGCAAAAACAGTTTCTCAAGGCTCGCACACATGCATACCAGGCTTTGGCTTTAATTGACGCAGTGGATTCGCAGACAGACTGGGCGGCACAGATGCGAGGCGATATGGCTTATGCCGCGGGTCAGGCAATTACCCGGCAGGTTATCGCAATGGGTGATTCGGATAAAGATATTCCCCCGGAACTTTGGCTTGTGCATGGCAAGGCGGACCCGTTCACATTTACAGACACAAAAAAACTTGATGAATTTCTTGCCGACGGACGCAAAAAACTTAACAGAGGTCTGCTCGGAGCAGAAATAGAAAAAATTTCAACCGATGCTTCAACCGCACGGTGGTCGGCGTCAGGCATATCCGTGCCGTTTGAGGAATTCATCAGCCGTTATGCATCAGCGGCCGGCTGCGATGTAAAATGGTTCCCCGACTGCAACAGCGACGTCAAAACGACAGATTCGATGAAACGCCGGGCGATAACGGCTTTTATAGCCTCGGCAGAAGGCTCAGACCTTGCCAGAATCCTCGCAGGATGCGCAGGATTTTTCGCCGCAACCAACCCCAATGGCAACATAGTAATAAAAAACTCAATCGGCTATAAATCCCTGTCTGATTACACGGCCATGCTCACAGAAGAGGCTATGAGCATTTGGCGCTCGTTTGTGCTTGCCTATCACAGCGACCCGCGACAGGCTTATGCATATTTTTCAACCGCCGTGCTTGAAGCACAGCAAAACAATATGACCGAGGCTCTTGCACAGTTCAGGATTGTAGTCAATCGTTATGGTGACTCGCCCGTAGCGCCTTACGCCCTGCTGCACTCCGGCAAACTAAAACAAAGCGTAAAAAATTATCTTGGAGCCAGGGACGATTTGCAGCTTCTTGTTGAGCAGTACCCGGACTGTCCGATGGTTGACCAGACGTATATTTATCTTGCTCATACTGCAGCAAATCTCAAAATCTACGATGAAGCGCTGCGGCTGTATTCGAAGGTTTTCAATCTCGGCCTTTCTGAACAGTCGCATACGGACGCCGCTTACGGAGCTTCTCAGTGCTGTTTTGAGCTCGGCGAATATGAAGAAACCGTAAAATGGGTGAACCGTTTTTTGAGCTTTTGTGATGAGCCTGCCGGGGCAAAAGCATGTTCGGCTTATCTGCTGATGGGCAAGGCGCTTGTAAAACTCGGCAAAATGAATGATGGTACGGCGGCTTTCAAAAAAGCAATTTCCGGAGACCTGAACCGCGACGATTATGCCGATACTGTTATAAATCTTATCAGAACCGGTATTGAGCAGCAGGATTACGTCTCAGCACTTGATGAAATTGAAGGCGTAAGACACTGGCTGCTGAACAGGAACGAGGCGGTAGAGGTGGTTTTGCTCAAAAGCCGTGCGCTTAGACTGATGGGGCTGGTGGACAAGGCAATTTCAAACATAGGCGACCGAGTGGATTATATCGACGACGAGCAGCTCAAGGCTCAAATGCTTTTTGAGCTGGTGAACTGCTATACAGCCCTGAAGGAATATGAAAATGCGGAAAAAACGCTCATCAGGATTCTAACGATTGTCAAACCCGGACCATTTGCACATCAGGCGGCGCTGCGGCTGGCAGAAGTTCTTGTAGAGCTTAAATCGGACCAAAAGGCCGTGAAAGTCTGTCTTGAACTTGCTGCGCTTGAGCCTCAACAGGACATAAAGGGCAAAGCCCTGGAGTTGCTGGCGATTGTTTATGAGCGCAACGGCCAGTACGATAAGGCTGCATCGGTTCTGACTGAAAATCTTCACCGGACAAATGACGGCAGCGGCAGCCCGTCAGACAGGAAAATTACCTCCGCTGAAAAGGAAAAAACATAATGAAATTTTCAATGATTAAAATATCGTTTCTGGCGGCGATGATTGCCGTAGTCATTTCATCTGCGGCAAATGCCGTTTCCGACCATAATGATAACGGGTTTAACAGGTCGCGCCTTAAACTCCAGATGCAGACGCTAAAAATATCCGACGGCAATTCGGTTTCAACAAGCCGTAATTCGCTGAAGGAAATGATAACCAAACTCCGCTCGGTCAGGCTCAAACCACGAACGGTCGCACAGCCGCAAAATAAACTGCAGGCCGTTGTCGCGGCAGGGTCTGACGAAATCAACCTCATTGTCCAGCAACAGATTAAAAATGAATCCAATTCCAATGTTTCGCCCGCACAGAATCAGAACGAAGCGGAAAAGCCGCAGACCGAACAGCCGGGCGTTATAAGCGAACAGACATTGCAGCGCATCAAAACCGTAAGCGAAAATCCTTCAGCCGTGAACAATCCGTATCGTTTGGCCGAGGTGCTTTTTGTGGCCGGCAATAAGGAGCTGGCGGCGATTTTTTACGCCGAGGCTCTCAGAAGAATACAGGCCGACGCAATTGAAAACCCGGCAGAACGGGCGTGGATTATTTTCCAGATTGCCAACTGCCTTGAGCAAAGCGACACCGACCGTTCTGCACAGATGTACCGCAAGGTTATTACGGAATACCCGGATTCCGAATGGGCACAAATAGCCAAGGTAAAGGAAAAACTGGCAGAATGGTACAAAGAAAACAAACAGGTTAAATTAGCGGCAAATAAATAATTCGATGTTATAAACACGATGAATACAAACGACGCACCAAATATTCTGATAACCGATACCAATACCGCTGATATAAGGCTTATGCTCGAGACTCTGGCGGCAAGAAACATTCGCGGCCTTGTGAGCGATAACGCCTGTTCCGCACTTGAAATCGTCGAAAAGCACCAAATTAAAATGGCTGTTATCGCCAACAGCATATCACCTCGCAAAGGTCAGCAGCCCGCCGTCCGCAACAGTCTCGAACTTATGCGCAAAATCATATCCTTGCGGCCAAATACGCCGGTGGTTATGCTCGGAGCGGTAATCGACGACCGCAATGAACTGATAGCCGTTGCCGTCAACGCCGTCAAAAACGGATGCTGCGAATATCTGCTCAGGCCGTTGTCGAAAAAAAACTTTGAAAATCTCATTGATACCCTGATAACCGACCGCTCATCCGGCAGGCCGAATCCCGCAGGTCTGCCTGATATCATAGGCACGAGCGAAATTCTTATGCAGACCCTGCGCCTGGCCGGAAAGGCCGCAATTTCATCGGTTCCGGTTTGTATCACCGGCGAAAGCGGTACAGGCAAGGAACTCATTTCTCATTACATCCACATAAACAGCCCGCGGGCAGGCTCGCCATACATAAAAGTCAACTGCGCAGCGCTGAGCGAAACGCTGCTCGAAAGCGAACTGTTCGGCCACGAAAAAGGCGCGTTTACCGGCGCATGGACTCAAAGGCCCGGCAGATTCGAACTGGCAGACGGCGGCACACTGCTGCTTGACGAAATAACCGAAACGCCGATGTCGTTCCAGGCAAAACTGCTGCGCGTAATTGAACAACAGGACTTCGAGCGGGTCGGCGGCGCCGGCAGCATCCGCGTCAACGTCAGAATAATCTGCACAACAAACAGAGATTTGCAGACACAGGTCAGAGGCGGCAAATTTCGCGAAGATTTGTACTACAGATTAAGCCCTATACGGATTGTAGTGCCTCCGCTGCGGAAAAGGCGCGAAGACATAGCCCCGCTGGTACGGCATTTTGTCCGTTTATATGCCGTGGATTCCGGGCGATATATCGAGGACATCGACCCGCAAATGATGCGAACGCTTGAAAATTACAGCTGGCCGGGAAATGTCAGACAACTGCGAAATGTCATTATCAGTTCGCTTATACTCGGCACAGGTCCAATGCTTTCAATGACCGATATGTCGTGGCTTACAGACGAAATTGCCTGCGCAGAAAACAAAAACGAATCATCCTGCCGAATAAAACAGACCACCCTGGCGGGAATAACTCTCGAAGACATCGAGCGTCAGGCAATTTTACAAACGCTCGACAGCACCGGCGGAAACAGAACTTTGGCGGCAAAGAGTCTGGGCATCAGCGACAGAACCCTTAGAGATAAAATCAGCCGTTATAAAAATGAAAATATACTGCAAACAGCCGGTTTATCGTATTAATCATATTAGGAGCAATTAGTTTAATTGTGAATTATGGCAGAACAACAGGAAACTCAAAAAGAAACTGAAAAGCCCGCCCAGGCATCCGCGGAAACGCCCGAAAAAGCAAAAGTCTCTGCTCCTGCGGGCGGTGTTATCGGCTGGGTACTGCCGATTGTTGTCGCGGTCTGTCTCGGTGCCGGCGGCTTTTTAGCGGGCAAATTTGTCGGAATAGCGCATAGCGCACCACCGGCAGAAGAAAAAACCGTCAAACAAGCCAAACACTCCGGGCACGACAAAAAAACCGAACACTCCGCAGGACACGGTTCTGCCAAAAAGGAATCGTCCGGACACGGCAAAAAATCTGAAAACCAAACTTCAGCCCCGGCTGCAAACAAAGAATGGTATTACAACCTTGAGCCTGTAGTTGCCTCGCTCAACGAGCCGGGCGTTATGCGATATGCCCGCGCAGGCATTACCCTTGAAATGAACGCTGCGCTTGACCCCGACGAAGGCAAGGCGCTGCTCGATGAAAAACTGCCCGTACTGAACAGCTGGCTTACCATATATCTGGCCAGCCTGACTCTCGACGACGTGCGAGGCGAACGTAATCTGCGAAGAATGCAAAACCAAATACTCGACGCATTTAACGAAAAAGTTTTCTCAGGCACAACGCCACAGATTAAATCCGTTCTGCTCAGGGAGTTTGCCGTGCAATGACTTATTCGCAGGTGAAAAATACAATCGATATTTCCAGGCTTATATCACTTGCCGCAGGAGCAGTCGGCAAACCCGGCACAACGGCAGATAAAAAAATTGAGCCGATGAACTGGAACCAGCCGAGATGTTTCACCGCTGAACAGATTACGCTTGTCGAAAAACTCATCGCACAGATGCTTGAAAAAATGACGGTCAGCTTTGAAAACTTCTGCCCTGCCGGGGTTAAAATAAAATATCTCGGTATGAACGTTCGCTACGGTAATGAATTGATAAAAGACGTTCTGAGCAACTCCGGCAGTTTTTATACGGCCTTTGGAGCCGATATTAAAAATCCAGTCGGCGCAATCATCATCACCGCACAGGCTGCCGCAGAATTGATGAATCTGCTTATGGGCGAAACCGAACAAAACGCTCAAAAGCAGTTTTCGCCAATGGAAATATCCATAATTTCCGACATCTGCCGGGCATTTATAAAAGATTTATGCAGCGTAAATGAGAAATGGCGTTTTGATAAAATCAGTAAAATGCAGCAGGGCCGGTTAGATGCGGAAATAAAATCCGCCGACGAATTTTGCCATATAAAATTCGGTCCGGCACAGGGCGAAAAACAACCGGCATACGAATGCGGAATCATTATTTCAGCCGCTTTGTTCAAACAGGCGCTGGCCATCGAACAGACACCGCTCAAACAGTCCGCCCGCAGCATCAGCGCTGAACAGGTAATTGAGCATATCGGTTCAACGCCGGTGCATTTCACTGCGGTGCTTACCGAAGAAAAACTCAATTTCGCAGATGTAATAAATCTTTCCGCAGGCGACATTCTCGTGCTTAACAAAAACGCAGGCGGGCAAATCGAACTGAGACTCGATGACAGAGCGGTTTTTCGAGGCTTTTGTGCAAGGTCTAACGGAAACTACGCAGTAATGATATCGGAACTGATAAGAAAATAATAACATTCTCAGGATTACAGGAATGGCTCAAGGCAATGAAACAGTTGAAACCGCACCCGCGCAGCAGCCGCAGCAGACTATTGTACAATCGGCTGAATTTGCAGAGGTTTCCGGCTCAGCCGGCGCTCCGGCAGGAGCAGGCATAGATGTGCTTTTGGATGTTAAAGTCCCGGTAAAAGTCTGTTTGGGCGACTCGCGAATATCGGTACGAGAAGTCCTGCAGCTCGGCCCAGGCAGCGTTGTGGAACTGAATAAGCCGGTCGAATCGCCGGCAGAATTGTTCCTTAACCAGTCAAAATTTGCCACCGGAAGCATAGTTGTGGTTGACGGCAAATTCGGTATAAAAATTGAACAGATTCTGGCGCCTCAAAAGGAAAAAGACGCAAATTGACGCCGGTTAACATTAAATAATAAAAAATATTTCACAATGACAAAAAACTCCGGAATTAAATTACCTTCGACCGTCTCGTCCGGCTACGGCAGCAACGTGGCAATGGTAGTATGCCTTGTAATCATACTCGGCGCAATGCTCATCCCGCTGCCTACATTTGCGCTTGATATTCTGCTTGCGTGCAGTCTGTCACTGTCCATTTCAATACTGATAATCACCCTGGCGGCAAAGGAATCGCTTGAACTTAGCACTTTTCCGGCTCTTCTGCTGTTCGTTACGCTGCTTAGGCTTTCGCTGAATGTGGCTTCAACAAGGCTCATTCTTATTCAGGGCGATGCCGGAAAAATAATACAAACTTTCGGCGATTTCGTCGCTGGCGGCAGCCTTGTCGTCGGCATCGTCATATTCCTGATTCTTGTAATCATTCAATTCGTCGTTATCACCAAAGGTGCAGAGCGAATCAGCGAAGTTGCCGCAAGATTTACCCTTGACGCAATGCCCGGAAAACAAATGGCAATCGATGCCGACCTGAATGCAGGAGCCATAACCGAAGAACAGGCCAATTGCAGACGCGAAAAAATAATAAAGGAAAGCGAATTCTTCGGCGCAATGGACGGCGCAAGCAAATTCATTCGCGGCGACGCCAAGGCGGGCATCATTATCGTTGCGGTAAATCTCATCGGCGGAATACTTATCGGCTATTCGCGGGGAATGAACATTATGCAGGCCGTCAAAACATATTCAATCCTGTCAATCGGCGACGGCCTGGTAAGCCAGATACCATCGATTATCACCTCGGTAAGCTCGGGCTTTTTGGTTACAAAAATCTCATCGCAAAACAGCGTCGGTAAAGACCTCTCAAGACAGTTCCTCAATTCCGGACAGCCGCTGATAATATCCGGCTGCATAATATCGCTGATAGGGCTTGTGCCTGGGCTGCCGCCGCTGCCGTTCATTGTAATCGGTTTGCTCATCGGCTGGTGCGGCTGGAAAATAATCACAAAACAAAAATCCGCCGATGAGGAAAAATCCAAAGTCGCCGTCAAACCCAGACCGGACCAGTACAACATCGAGGAACTGCTGGATATCGACAGAATCTCCGTACACCTCGGCGTTCGGCTGATACCCATGGTCGACCCGGCCAAAAACTCCA
>DYLR01000082.1 GCA_020721975.1 Blastopirellula marina
TCAACAGCGCCCTGATGAACGATGCGGTGTACAAGTTCAAGCGCTACGAAGACCCAAGCCTGGTGTACACCGGCATTAACCGCCACGAAGGCGAGGTGCAAATAGGTCTGTATGATACCGTGTTGAGCAAGGAAGAATATCTGGCAACCTTTGAGAACCGGGATGCATAAATGGCGGTTTCCCATCCGTTCCACCGGGGAAATGCGCACCTGGTACACGGGCAAGCCGTGGCGGAGAACGGCGATATGCTCGTGCTGGAAACGAAGGGACAGAATACTGAGCAAGACCGGGTGAAAATCCGCTATTTGGACGAATGGACGCAGGCCGTCAGCGCACACGGTGCTTTCGGCCGATGGGCGTCGGCAGTCGTCCGGCAGCCGGGCAAGATAAGGGATATCTTAAAAATGAATCGTCCATAAAATCCGCGGTTAAATTCGCTGCCGTTTTTTCATACAAATTTCTGCTTGATTATCCGCCACTACGCGCGGCATACTATATCATCGGTTTTTTTTCTAAAAATCTGCAAAGGTATAGGAATATGACCGGCGAAACGCTTGAAAAATATAGTTCCGCAATAACGCTGTCCGATATGGAAATTTTCGTTTTTCCGGAGCTGATGTACTCGCTGCTGCTGGCAAATCTTATGTCGCCAATTATCTGGCAGTGGCGGCAGGAAGACTGCTTCAAAAAACTCGAAGGCAAAGGACCATACAAAAAACTGCTGCGCCTGCGGCAGTATATAATGGACGAATTCGAGTTCAATCTCGACCTGCAAACCTGGGGGCTTACCGATAAAAACGTCGAGCTTGAAAGATTCAAAAACGTCATCTCGCCGAATGATATTGAAAAAAGCAACGCGCTTTTCGGCTATCACGGCGACAAATATTATTTCGACGCCGATATTCGCAAACACTTCGGCCTTGATAAATACGACGGCAATGTAATCCCGTACTGGAAAACAGAAACCGTCGAGGCAATGAAGGCATTCCGCTACAAGCCCGGCTACAGAACCGGCGCCGGCGAATGCGTCTCGCTTTCAGCGCTTTATGCGGCGGCGGCATTCATCATCTGCGGCATATCGCTGGACGATATTTATATGGTGCTTACGCCGCTGCATTCGCAGAATTTTATCGACGTGAATGGCGGAGTACTGACCAACAACCGCAGGCTCGTTACAAAGGCCATGTGGTTCAACGGCACGGAAATTTCAAACAAGGCTCAACGCGCCCTGCGAAACGAACGAATTACCATCGTCGCTCACAATACGGGTTATATTCATTGTTTTTACAACGATGCAACCATAGACCCGTATATTTACAAAATGTTTTGTATCAGGCTGGGCGCTTTTCTCCATGACGAACTTACGCCGGTAAATATGGCCAATTTCCTGCGATTCCGCACTGAATATCAGCCGCATTTCCAGTTCTGCAGAGACTGCCACGGCAATTCGCGGTTTATAAAGGCCGAGACGCTTTTCCACTATGAGCACGGCAGCGATTTCCGAATAGCCGACAGCACTCACGAAAAACTGCTCGATGAGGTGGCCGATGAGGATTTCTCCTGGTCGCAACACTGGAATCGCATTCGCTGCGACCAGTTTAAACGGTTTGTGCAAAAGAAAAAAATCGATTTGCAAAACCGCCGGAGTCGCGAGGATTTGGCGGAATTTTTAACGCCTTTTATCGGCGAGCCGGAGAAGTTTGTTTCACAGATGGCCGATTTTCTGCATATCAATGCCCAGTTGCCGGATATTCGAAAAAATTATATCGCTTCATCCAAACTTGAAATTCGTCCGGACTGGCAGCGACAGCAGATTATCGACTACCTGCAAAAAATTCGCTGCAGCAATGCTGCCGCAGACCTGGCATTTTATGCTTATCGCGATATGAGCCGATGTGAATGGGAACCGTTTATTCTTGCCGCAATTCAGCGAAATCCGGTATCAATAGAGCTTTTTGCCGGCCGAAGCATTGACGTGGTTTATTCACAACTGCTTGGTATGCCGAACGAATCAATTTATGATGCGCAGAGACTGGCACAGCCGGACGAGGTCGCCAATTACGGCCGCGGCGACGGCATTGAAAAGGCCTTTACTCTTGCCAATATCATTCACAAACAAAATCCCAATGACAGACTTGAACTGTCAATCGACGGCAGGGATGTGATTTTGCACACTCCGCAGCATAAATATTCATTCGAGTCAAATAAAAATCTGCACAAGGATATATCTATATAAGAGGGATATGAGAGATATGACCCCTGATTGCCGGACGCATAAATGCCTATAGAATCTTTCTTGACGGGCAATTAAAGTTTCAATATAATTCACATTTACAACTGGGGAATCGGTCGCTTAATAGGCAAAATTGGATATAGCTTTGCCTTTATAATACCACATTCAAGGGGTAGAGAATGGGGTACCGGCTAAGACAGGCAAATTATAGTGTTGCCGTTGTCGAACATGATATTGCCTTGCGGCAGCAGCTTGTTGATGCGCTTGACAGACAGGGCTATCATGTGTCGGATTTTACCTTTGCCGAGGATTGCATCAAACATCTTTCAACAAACGATTCCTGTGATTTGCTTATAACGACACTGCACCTGCCTAAAATGAACGGTATTGAGCTGCTCAAAACAATCAAAACAATGGCTCCGTGGGTCTCTGTTGTGATTATGTCCGGCCATGCGGATATACCGACAGCTATGGAAGCCGTGAATAACGGCGCCGCTGATTTTATTGTCAAGCCATTTGATATCTCCGAAGTTTTGCACAAACTGGATAATATTCTCAAAAGATTTGAAGCCAGCACCGGCGAAATGCTCACATCTGTGGAACGACGGATACTGACAATGATTATGGACGGCCTGAGCAATAAGGAAATTGCGAGAAAAACGCATCGTTCTGTGCGTACTGTTGAAGTCCATCGCAGCCATATTATGCATAAAATACATGCTCACAATATTGTTGAACTGGTACAAAAAGCAGCTGCAAAATAATAATCCACAAACAGGCCGTTTTGGGGCTTCATAACTCTTTGCTGTAAAATAAGTTGCAACTTTTTTCATAAAATACGTATTTCCCACAATAGCCTGTTTTTGCCCAGGTAGTACAATATTTAAGGTAAACTCCGGCAACATATATCCGTAAGACAAGTGAGAGTCTTGTGGAGCGTATGATAAACCGCCCTGCTGTTTGGCATCTGCTAATTCAATTGTTATGAGATAACAGCGCAGTTAAGAAATATTTTTGAAACTTTAACTGTTCTGTGTTCTAATATATTTTATGCAAAATATAACTATCGTCGGCGACGGCGCAATGTCTGCCGTATGCGCGTCGCTGCTGTGCGAAAAAGGCTTTGCCGTTAAAATGTGGGGTTATGACGCCGTACAACTGGCTCAAATTGCCGCTGCGCACGAAAATATAAAATTTCTGCCCGGCTATAAACTGCCGCAGTCTCTGCAATATGAGCCGGACGATTCGGCAATTTTCAAAAACGCTGATGTCGTAATTTCAGCCGTGCCGTGCCAGTTTATGCGAGGCGTCTGGCAAAGACTTAAAAAATATTTCAATTCGGATATTCCGATAGTTTCGGTAACAAAGGGAATTGAAAATCATACGCTTCTGCGGCCCAGCGAAATTCTCCAGGATGTTTTAGGTGATGTAAAAATCTGTGTTCTTTCCGGCCCGACAATCGCCGATGAGCTTATGCGCCGCCTGCCGGCTACGGCCACAGCCGCCAGTGAAAATGAAAAGCTCGCCTGCCTTGTGCAGGAAATATTCACCACGCCGTGGTTTCGTGTTTATACCAATGCCGATGTTCGCGGCGTAGAGCTGGCCGGCGCAATGAAAAATGTCATAGCAATTGCTGCCGGCATAATCGACGGCGTTAATGCAGGCAACAATACAAAGGCTGCCCTGCTTGCGCGAGGACTTGCAGAAATAACACGTCTTGGCGTCGCCCTCGGCGCAGACGTTCACACTTTTGCCGGACTTAGCGGGCTGGGCGACCTTGTTACGACCTGTATCTCGCCGGCCGGCCGGAATCGCAGCTTTGGCGAACGTATCGGCAAAGGAATTACTGCCGAACAGGCTCTGGCGGCTACGGCTTCGGTGGTGGAAGGAGTCGCCACATGTACAAGTGTTATAGAGCTTGCGGGGAAATATAATGTCGATATGCCTATTACACAGGCAGTCTATTCAGTTCTTTTCAGGGGCGTAAGTGTCAGACAGGCTATTCAAAATCTAATGATGCGAACCCCCAAACCGGAAAGAGTATTATAAAAAACCTGCAAAACGACACAGGCCGCATATAAATCAAAAACCAAAAACAAAGAACTCTTCGTTTTGGTTATTTGGATTTGGAGTTTTGGATTTGTTTCGCATTTCGAGTTTCGGATTTATTTAGTTGTGCTTTGCAAAGTTTATTCGCGCCGTAATATTAAATCACTTATTGTTTATTCCGGAATATTTCGATGGTGTTTTTGCCGGACAGTTTTGCGGCGTAGAGGGCTTCATCGCTGTGTCGGGTGATTTCTTCCGGGCTGAATGTGACGTCGTAAGTGCCTACACCTATACTAATACTCACGCTGATTTTGGATTTTTCCCATACGATTGGCTTTTCCGAAACCGTTTCAACCATACGTTGAGCTACAATAACAGCTTTGTCCTGAGGAGTATTGGGCAAAATCACCGAAAATTCATCGCCTCCGTATCGAGCGGCAGTATCAATCTTGCGGATGCAGGAAACCAAACAACGGGCAACATGTTTGATAGCCAAATCCCCGGCACGATGACCATACTGGTCATTTATCGGTTTAAGATTGTCGATATCAACCATAATTATGGATATTATGCCGCCATAACGCTGGGAACGTCTCAGCTCTTTTTCAAGTACTTCATAGAACGTTTTATGATTCAGCAGATTTGTAAGTCCGTCGGTACGTGCCTGATATTGTGTTTTTTCAAATAATTTAACATTTCCTACCGACGCACCGACAAGCTGTCGGCACAGCTCAATTAAGGCAATATCTCCTTCGGTAAATTGGCCGGCATTTTCTTTCTCCGACAGGTTCAATACGCCGACCACGCTGCCCTGGCAAATTAATGGGGCAATTATGCAGTTTGTGGTTTTATAATTTCCAGCATATTGCCTTTCATTCTGTCCGACCCGCGGACCTTTGTTGCACTTTTGCCCGCCAATAACAATCAATTCCTTGCTGCGGACGGCTTTTACCATTGCCGATGGTGCATTCTGATTGAGCGAAACAATATTGTTAATCAGGTATGGGTGATTATGTCTTACCAGGTGCAGAATATCCGAGCCCTCGTCGAGAAAATACAGCGAAACCCATTTGGCGTGCACCATCCGGCGGATCTGATTGACGCAAATGTCGGCGATACAGGTTTTGTCCAGACAGTTAAGCTCCTGAGCCAGAGGGGTAATCCTGGTCAGAATGCAGGTATTACTGCCGCTGCACATTTCGTAGCTGTTATCTTCAGAATCCATATTTTTTTCGGACGTAATATATAAACCTTTCGCCTATTGGACTGAATGTATATCGGGTATTTTGCAGGGGTGGTTTTGGTGAAAAACCTGTGATCTGTATTTTTTTGGTCTGGCCCGGCGGACAAATTTCAAAAAAAATAAAAAAATGTAAAAAAATAATTTGACTTCTTTAACAATAGCTTTTACATTTTGCAAAATGTAAAAGGTGTTTAATGCAACAAGAGATACAACAAAACTTTAAAGTTCCGACCAAACTGTACCGGATAGGTGAAATAGTGCAGCACACCCACGTTTCCCGCCAGACAATCCACAATTATACTATTATGGGACTCATAAAGGAGTCCGCCTGGACAGACGGCGGGCACAGGCTGTATGACGAATCGGTATTTCCCAGACTTTCAATGATAATTAATCTCCGCAAAACAAAGACGCTGATGGAGATTAAGGAATTTCTTGAAAACTCGGAAAATTGAGATAAATAAATTAAGCAAGAAAGGCAATGCGAATGGATTCGGATTCATTGACCGCAATGGACGGCATAGAAGAGCTGCTTATAAAGATAATAGAATACACGCGGCTTGAGCATAAGGTCATATCCGACAATCTCAACAACGTCCGCACGAACGGCTATATTCCCAAACGTCTGGACAGCAGACTCTTCGCCGAGTCGCTGGGCTTTGCTCTTGCCGAGTATATCAAAAACGACAGGCTTACATTCTGTGACAATTGTGCAATCCGGTTTGGTCTGGCTGGTGCATTTGAAGTGGTACCCACTGACGATCCTGCGGCGGCCGAAATGCTCGAACGCAATGTTTTCCTGTATATAAATCACCAGCGCAGGGCAATGCTTGAAAATGCGGTGAACCAGAAAGTAGCTATGAAACTGCTGGAAGCCAAAAGAGCCGGAAAACTTGAATGCAGCATATAATATAGAAGACAGAATGAAGAAGAAAACCCTGCAGACAGTCTGCAGCATTAACGAATTAGAAATCACGGGCGTAAAACCGTTACCGCGTTAATTTAATAACTTCTTTGATGGTTGGACAGGGATGACACAACAAAGAGTTGCACAAATTCAGCAAATCATCAGACAAAACACCGCAAGCGCCTGCGTACTTGCCGTTACAGGCGGCAAGGGCGGGTCGGGCAAAACAAATATCGCTGTGAATTTAGCTATATGTCTTGCAGCCGAAGGCAAACGGGTAATCCTGCTGGACGGCGACTGGGGACTTGCAAATGTTGATGTTGTTATGGGAATTGAAAGCAACTTCAGCATTGCAAATGTGATGGACGGCTCAAAGACTCTTGAACAGGTCATACAGATAGGCCCGGGGGGCGTGGAAATTATCTGTGGTGCATCTGGGATGGATGCGATAGCCAATATGAACGAATTTCAGCGGCAAAGGATACTCGCCGAGCTGGAGAATCTTCAAAACAGCAGTGATACGATAATCATCGATACTGCCGCCGGCATAGGCAAATCGGTAATCGGCTTCTGCACAGCGGCAGACCATACGCTTGTGGTTACAACTCCCGAGCCGGCAGCTATGACGGATGCTTACGCAATGATAAAGGTCCTTGCAATGAGCAATTATCAGGGAAGGATAAGCCTGATAGTTAATATGGCCGATTCGATGGCCGAAGGCAAACTTGTCCACAGGCAGATTGCACGCGTTGCCCAGCAGTTTCTCGGTATAACGGTCTGTCAGGCTGCCGTGATTGTGCGCGATGAACATGTAGGCTTGGCGGTAAAAAAACGGCGGCCGGTCGTACTGGCCTATCCCAAAGCGCCGGTAACATCGTCAATATTAACACTGGCGGCACGGCTGGGTAAAGGCTCGACAGTAAAGTCCGGTAATGACGGCTTTTTCCGAAAAGTTGCCAATTTCTTTTTTTAATGTATCAGCCCTTTAAGGCCGATAATTTGAATTGCTTTGCACAGGATTGAAATTTTTATGAAACAGATATTTGTCACAATCCGGCCTTGCCCTTCACGGAGGATAAAAAATGCCCGCGGTTAAACAGATAAGAGAAGCTGATATAGATAGGATATGGAATAAATTTTTCCAGACCCGCAGTGAAGAAGCCCGCAATAAATTGATGGAACATTATCTGCCCATAGTCAAATATACCGCCGAGCGTATTTACGTTAAACTGCCCGACAAGGTTGAACTTGACGACCTTATCAGCGCAGGAATATTCGGACTGATGGATGCGATAGATGCATTCGACCCGCAGCGCGGCGTAAAATTCGCCACATATTGTACGCCGAGAATTCGCGGCGCCATTCTTGACGAGCTTCGCAGTATGGACTGGGTGCCGCGTCTGGTCAGGGCCCGCGCTCATCAGCTTGGAAATGCAATGCGCACTCTTGAGGCTCATTACGGCAGAATGCCCAGCGACCAGGAAGTTGCCGAAGAACTTGCCATGGAAATGGACGAGTTTCGCAGACTTCAGCGCGATGCCACGGCGGTCGGAATCGTATCTTTAAGCAGCAAACTGTCCGAAAATGAGTGCGATAAGGATATTTCGGAAATCGACGTCATTGAAGACGAAAAAAGTCAGGAGCCTATGATTGAGGCACAGAAGCGCGACCTGAAAAATCTGCTTACAAAAGGTCTCAGCAGAGCAGAGAGACTGATTTTAATGCTTTATTATTATGAAGAAATGACGATGAAGGAAATCGGAGCAACCCTTGACCTTTCCGAGTCCCGTGTAAGTCAGATGCACTCGTCGATTCTTGCACGGCTGAAGGCCCAAATGGACACAAGACGCAAGGAATTCAATGTAAGTTAG
The DNA here is from genome assembly GCA_020721975.1 of Blastopirellula marina. GTDB lineage: Bacteria > Planctomycetota > Phycisphaerae > Sedimentisphaerales > UBA12454 > DYLR01. The sequence continues at coordinate 8,304 of DYLR01000082.1, forward strand.
AATCATGCAGGTACGAGAAGCAACAGTTTCCGATGTGCCGGTAATTCACAGCCTGATAAGTTATTACGCCGAGCTTGACCGAATGCTTTTCAGGTCACTGGCCGACATTTATGAAGACCTGCAGAACTTTTTGGTGGCCGAGATGGACGGACGGACCGTCGGGTGCTGCGCACTGCAAATCATCTGGTCGGATCTTGCGGAAATACAATCGCTGGCAGTAAACAATGAAATGATAGGCAGGGGAATAGGCAAAACGCTGGTCAGGGCGGCAATTGAAAAAGCTCGCAGGCTCGGTATTAAAAAGGTATTTGCCCTCACGCTGGAACCGCAGTTTTTTGAAAAAGTGGGATTTGTCCGTGTCGATAAAAAAACACTTCCGATGAAAGTCTGGACAGACTGCTCCCGTTGTCCTAAACAGGCTCAATGCGACGAAACAGCTTTGATATTTTTGGTGTTTTAATAAGACATCGCCGCATTTGGTTGGATTCCATGTAACCGTTCACAGGGTATGGGCGGGTAAAAATGATAGCTATGGTCCCAGTAATGACGGGAGAGGTTGGCCTGCGAAATGAGCTTGAATAG
>DYLR01000083.1 GCA_020721975.1 Blastopirellula marina
GGCTCGCCCCAGTACCTCTGACGGCTGAACAGCCAGTCCCGCAATTTGTAATTGACTGCTTCTTTGCCCAGACCCTGCTCTTCGAGCCACTGCGTAATTTTTTTCTTGAATTCAGCCGTCGGCAGTCCGTCAAAGGGCCCGGAGTTAATCGCAGTGCCGTCGCCGACAAAGCAGGCCTCGGCTCTCTTTACCTGCTCGGCAAGAGTCTTATCGTGAGGTTCAACCACCGCGATTATCGGCAGATTGAATTTTTTTGCGAATTCAAAATCGCGCTGGTCGTGAGCCGGCACGCTCATTATCGCTCCTGTGCCGTAAGTTATAAGCACGTAATCGCTTATCCATATTGGAATGCGCGAGTTATTAACCGGATTTACTGCGTAAGAACCGGTGAATACGCCGGTTTTGTCTTTTGCAAGGTCGCTGCGCTCAAGGTCGCTTTTGCGGGCGGCGTCCCGGCAGTATTGTTTCACAGCCTGTGATTGTTCTGCGGTTGTAAGCTGCTCTACCAGCGGATGCTCCGGCGCAAGTACCATATATGTCGCACCGAACAGCGTATCCGGTCGTGTGGTAAAGATTCGTATTTTCTCATCGCAGGCTTCAGTTGAGAAGTCAACTTCCGCTCCGGTGCTTTTGCCTATCCAGTCGGTTTGCAGTTTTTTAATTGATTCAGGCCAGTCAACCAATTTCAAATCTTCGAGCAGTCTGTCGGCATAGTCGGTGATTTTGAGCATCCACTGCCGCATCGGTTTACGAATTACCGGATGGCCGCCTCGTTCGCTCACGCCGCCTACGACCTCTTCATTGGCAAGCACCGTTCCTAATGCCGGACACCAGTTTACGGGAGCGTTGTCTTCATAAGCAAGCCTGCGGCCTGCGATAAACTCTCGCTGCTGGGATTCGGTAAGCTCATACCATTTTCTTACTCCGATTGGGTCGCCGCTGAAGGCCGCAACTCCTTCTGCCGGTACAAGCTCTCCGGCCGGACCGATATAAAGTTTTCCTGTCTGCAAATCGCGGATAAGGTCTTTAATGGGTCTTGCCTTTTTTTGAAGTTCGTCGTAATAGCTGTTGAAAAGTTTCAGGAAGAACCACTGCGTCCATTTGTAGTATTTCGGGTCGGTGGTATCGACCTGTCTGTCCCAGTCGTAGCTGAAGCCCAGCATTTTAATCTGGCGGCGCATGTTTTCGATATTTTTCTGTGTTGTAACGGCAGGATGTGTGCCGGTGCTTACGGCATACTGCTCGGCAGGCAGGCCGAATGCATCCCACCCGATAGGATGAAGCACACTGAAACCATTCATTCTTTTGTATCGTGCGATGATATCGCTGGCGGTGTAGCCTTCCGGGTGGCCGACGTGAAGCCCTGAGCCGGACGGATAAGGGAACATATCCAGCACATAATACTTGGGTTTGCTGCGGTCTTCCTTGGCTGCGAAGGTTTTATTGGCTTGCCAGTAATCCTGCCAGCGTTTTTCAATTTGATTAAAATTGTAATTGCCGTTTTCTGCGTTCATAGTTTTTTTCTGTGTAATCAGTGTAATCTGTGTTTAAATTTCAGGCTCTTAAAATTGTGCATTCGGGCAGTTTCCGCCGGAAGGGCAGGTTCGGCATTTATTCGCAGCCGGCTGTTTTATCACGGCTGAAAATGTGGAAAACTGCTTTGTAAGTTTTTTGCTGCCGCATTTCTCGCACACAGGGCTGTGGCCTTTTTCGTTTTTCACCAGAATTTCGCTAATGTGGCCGCAATCGCTGCAAAGATATTCAAAAACAGGCATCTAAACCTCGAAATAATAAGGGGTTATAAAAATTTATAAGACAAAACATTATACCTGATTGACGGGCATAATCAAGTTAAGAATAAACGGATTGTGGGTCAGTTTGAAAACAGCCATTAGGTTTTTATTTTAAAAGCCGATACATATTTAAGATATGGCGCATCCGATTATTTCCACATTAGTAAGACTTTAAGACTTTAAAACAAAGTATTTCTTCTAATCTGTTGAAAATCAAATACATTGTATTATACTGGAGTTATGGCAACCACAAGAATACAGGCATTGGAAATAGCATTAGAAACCAAGAAGGAACTGATGGGCATTTATGGGGACAGACTCCGCGGCGTTTATCTCTATGGTTCTGCCGCACGGAATCAGTTAACGCCGGACAGCGATATAGATATTGCAGTCGTGCTTGATGATATTAAACGGCATTTCGATGAACTGGAACGAACCCGCGAACTTGGCTCAAAAATAAGCCTGCAATATAATACTATTGTGATGTTTCTGTTCGTGCCGGAAAAGGATTATAAACAGGGCACTTATGCCGTTTATCGTGCCATCAAACGCGATGGACTGGCGGTATGACAAATGAAATCAAAAATCATCTGGCTCTCGCGGAATAATTCCTCAGTGAAGCAAAGTATTTGTTTGCAGGGAACTTTTACCGTGGCGTAGTAGGCAAAAGCTATTATGCGATGTTTCACGCCACAACCGCAGTTTTGCTGGCTCGTGGTATTGAAAGAAGCTCTCATCAGGGAATCATTGCAGCCTTCGGACAATTTTTAACAAAACCAGGGGTAATCAAATCTGAATATCATCAGCATCTTTGTGAAGCATTCAGCGATAGAAACCGCTGCGATTATCTTGCTGACAGTTCTGTTGATAAAAAACAGGCACAGATTTCTATGCAAAGAGCACAAGAGTTTATATCAGTCTGTAAAAAAGTTATCTGACAAAAACAAATTCAGGGATATTCATGGAACAGCAGGAACTCGAAAGATGGAAGCTGGAGCAACAAAAAAACCTTGATGTATGGAAAGAAAATTACCATCGTGAGATGGAACAATGGCGAATGGAGAATTGTTGGAAAATTGAGCAAGCAAAAGCTTGTAATGCCGCAGGGCAGACGGCTTTAAAGAGTGCTATAATGATAAATGGCAACTTGAAATTTCTATGATTTAGCTCATCCGACAAAAACTCGATACTGTTAATCAAATCTGCCGACAGTTCCACGTAAGCAGGCTGGAGCTTTTTGGTTCGGCTACTTCTGATAAACATTTCGATAACGACAGGCTCAGTGATATGGATTTTTTGGTAGAATTCCAGCCTCTTGAGCAGTGTATCCATTCCGGAAATTACTTCGGCCTGCTAAATGCCCTGAAAACAACATTTAACCGCCAGATTGACCTGGTTGAAACTGATGCGATAAGAAACCCATATTTCATTGAGGCCGTAAACAAAACCAGGGAACTACACTATATGCGTCGTGAAATCAAAAAATATCTCTGGGGCGCACAACAGGCCTGCGATGCTATTCTGTAATTCGTCGATAGATGCTGCTCGGCAAAATGACGCAAATTCTCCCAAATTCCAAAACCACCGATTGACAGACCGGCGTGAATATCTTATATTTTCTGATAATATGTTGCAAAACAAGGTTTACAAAAAATGGTGAAAGTCGCTCTGCCCGACGGCAAAGTTCTTGAAGCGAACGACGGGATTACTATAAGTCAACTGGCCGGGCAAATCGGCCCTCGGCTGGCTGCTGCGGCGCTGGTTGCCAAAATCAACGGACAAATTGTTGATTTAAGTCAGGTTATTAAAGATGACATTTCTCTACAAATAATCACAAACAAAGACCCAGAAGGTCTTGAAATCATGCGGCACAGCTGCGCCCACGTTATGGCCGAGGCAATTTGCAGTTTATGGCCGCGTGCGGAATTGGTTTACGGTCCGAGCGTCAAAGACGGTTTTTATTACGACATTGACCTTGACGAACCTATTCGGCCGGAAGACTTCCCCCGAATCGAACAAAAAATGGCTGAAATAATCAAGGCCGACAAGCCTTTTATCCGCCGGGAGCTTAGCAGGAGCGAGGCATTGCTTCACGTCGGCGGCAATAAATACAAGGTTGATAATATTGCCCGTGCTGTGGGCGAGGTTATCAGTTTCTATTCCCACGGCGATGGTTTTGAGGATCTGTGTCGCGGGCCGCACGTACCAAGCACAGGCAAAATCGGGGCATTCAAATTGATGAGCGTGGCCGGTGCATACTGGCACGGCGATGCGACCCAAAAAATGCTCCAGCGGGTCTATGGCACATGCTGGCCCAACCAAAAAGCTCTCGACGATTATCTGAATATGCTCGAAGAAGCCAAAAAACGCGACCATCGCGTAATCGGCAAACAGCTCGATTTGTTCAGCTTCCACGATGAAGGTCCCGGCTTTGCCTTTTTCCACCCAAAAGGAATGATTATCTGGAACGAGGTCATATCGTTCTGGAAATCAATGCATAACAAGTACGACTACCAGGAAATCAAAACGCCGATTATTCTCAATGAGCAGCTTTGGCATCGCAGCGGCCACTGGGACAATTACAAGGAAAATATGTACTTCACCGAGGTTGACGGCGTCAAATATGCTATCAAGCCTATGAATTGTCCGGGCGGCTGTTTGGTTTATAAATCAACGCAGCATTCATACCGCGATTTGCCTTTGCGGATATGCGAACTTGGTCTTGTCCACCGCCACGAGGCCAGCGGCGTAATGCACGGCCTGGTGAGGGTGCGCCAGTTCACGCAGGATGACGCACATATTTATTGCCTGCCGGAGCAAATTGAGAGTGAAATAATCGGCGTGGCCAACCTGATTTTTGAAATGTACGGGGCGTTCGGCTTTAAGGATTATCATATCGAGCTTTCGACAAAACCGGAAAAGCATATCGGTTCGGATGAAATTTGGGAGCTTGCGACCAATACATTGCGGGCAGCTTTAGACCATAAGCAGCTTAAGTATCAGATAAACGAGGGCGACGGTGCATTTTATGGTCCGAAAATAGATTTCCATGTCGCCGACGCCATAGGCCGAACCTGGCAGCTTGGAACTATCCAGCTCGATTTTTCAATGCCTGAAAGATTTGAGCTTACATATACCGATAAAGATAATACAGAGAAAAGACCTGTGATGATTCACAGGGTGATTCTCGGTTCGCTTGAACGGTTTATAGGCATACTCATTGAACATTACGGCGGCGCGATGCCGTTGTGGCTGTCGCCTGAACAGGTCAGGATATTGACGATAAGCGAAAAGACAAATGAATATGCGATAAATCTGGCAGGCATGCTTAAAACGGCCGGTATCCGGCATTCGCTGGATAACTCCGACGAGAAAATCGGGGCAAAAATAGCAAGAGCGCACGGCGAAAAACTTCCCTTTATGCTTGTTGTTGGTCCGCAGGAAGCGCAAAGCCGAAGCGTCAACGTGCGTTTTCGCGGCAGTAAAGATACGAAAACCGTAAAATTCGATGAATTTCTGGCTGCAATTCGGCAAAAAATTGCTTCCAGAACAGATGTATTATCGTTTTAAGAAATAACGTTTTTTGAAAGGGTACAACTATTAGCAAACAGGACAGCAGCAGGTACAGAACGCGGATTAACGAGCATATCCGCGCAAAACAGGTCAGAGTAATTGACCATAACAACCATCAGGCAGGAGTTCTTAATATACAACAGGCGCTGGATATGGCAAGGCAGGCGGAGCTGGACCTTGTGGAAGTTGCCCCCAACGCCGAACCGCCGGTTTGCAGGATTATGGATTTCGGCAAGTATATTTATGAACTGAAACGCAAGGAAAAGGTCTCTCAAAAAAAACAGCACACCATTACCGTCAAGGAAATCCGGATACGTCCCAAGATTGACCCCCATGATTTGCAGACAAAAATCAACCATGCCCGCAAGTTTTTTGAAAAGGACTACCGCGTGCAGTTCTCGATGATGTTCCGTGGACGCGAAATGATGCACGTTGACCACGGTAAACAGATAATGGCTGAAATTATCGAAAAGACTCAGGACCTTGCAAAAATCGACAGACCGACCGAAATACAGGGCAGACAAATGATGCTGATGCTTGCGCCAAAGTAAGAGATTTTGGATTGAAACCGACCCGCCGAATAAATCGGAGGGCTAAAGATAACTCCCTGGATTTGCGGGGGGCTAAAACACAAACCGGATTTCAGAGCCTGCTTGTGGTATATTTTTCTATACCATTCTGCCGAACAGCGTCAAAGCGGAGGTCTTTTCAATTTTCACGTTCACAAATTCACCGGCAAGACAGCTTTCGCCGTTAAATACGACGATATAATCGCCTGCGGTTCTGCCTATCATCTGCGGCAGAGGGTCTTGCCCGGCCTTATTTAAATGTGCCTTGCCGCTTGTGCCTTCAACCATTACTTTAACCGTCTGCCCAATAAATCTGCGATTGTCCTGCTGGCTTATTTGTTTTTGCACCTCGAGCAAATGAATATTGCGCTGCTTTTTCACTTCATCAGGCACATCATCAGCCAGCTTTTCATCCGCCCGTGTGCCGGGACGAGGCGAATACTTAAAAACAAAACAATTCTTATATCGCACCTGCTCGACAAGTTCGACCGTTTCAAAATAATCCTTTTCAGTCTCGCCGGAGAATCCCACAATAAGATCACCCGCAATCGCAATATCCGGCACAATGCTTCTTGCACGCTCTACCAGACCGATATATTCGCTGCGGGTATAGCCGCGGTTCATCGCCTTAAGAATTTTATCCGAGCCGCTTTGTGCGGGTATATGCAGGTACCGACAGACCTTAGGCAGATTCGCCATCGCCTTAAATATCTCATCTCCGAAATTATTTGGATGTCCCGTAACAAAACGAATCCACTCGATTCCCTCGATTTCAGAGGCCATCGCCAGCAAATCGGCAAGATTATAAGTTTTATCACCTGCCGTGTATTTGTATGAATTAACGGTCTGGCCGAGCAAAGTGATTTGTCTGACTCCGCCGGACGCAATTTTTTTTATCTGTCTGATTATCGTTTCAGGCGGGCGTGAAATCTCCGGGCCTCTAACATAAGGCACGATACAATATGTGCAGAATTTGTTGCAGCCGTGCATTATTCGGACAAACGCCTGCCGGGGCAGGGCGGGTGCGGCAGCGTCGTTTTCGTATTCAAAATCATCGAGATTTTGAATTTGCACATCGGCGGGTCTGCTGCGAATATCTTCAGCGACGGAAATTGCAGGCCTGCGGGTTTTAGCAGCCATGCTTATAAGCTGCGGTATCTGCGGAATCTGGCCCGGTCCGCAGACAACATCAACCGCAGGGTGTTTAAGCAGCTCATCGGGTATTCGCTGAGCCATACAGCCGAACACGACAACTATCATTTCCGGCTTTGATTTTTGTCTTATATTTTTGAGATTTCCCAAATGAGACATTACCCGCTGCTCGGCATGTTCGCGCACCGAACAGGTATTCAGCAGCACGACATCGGCAAAACTTATATCGTCGGTTATCTCATGGCCGGCAGATTTCAATGCGGAACAAACAAGATTTGTGTCGAGTTTGTTCATCTGGCAGCCGAAACTTTTAATATGAACTTTCATATCTGAAATCTAAAATCTAATCCGCTTCAATCCGTGGTTAAAAATAATTCGTGTAAATTCGTGTTCATTCGTGGCCATTAAAAATCCGTGTTAATCCGCGGTTTCAATCCAAATTGCCGGACTTCCACTGATAAACCGCACTCCACGAACGGTCCGTCGTCACGGTCAGAGTGCCGAAGGCGGAATAATCGGGGTTAAGCCAGCCGAGCAGATATATTACGCCTTTTTCTGTGGTTTTTTCATTGGTCTGCAAATTTATCGTATCGTGAGCATAACCGCCTTTTGCAATCAGGAAAAGTTTTGATTTGTCCTCATCCTGATTGATAACATACGTTTTTTTGACGTCGATATTTCCATTGAACGACGCTGAAATTTTGTGTTTTTCTTTGTCGGTCTGATATTCGCACGACCAGTCGCCGTGCGTTTCGCCCAGCAGGTCAATCCGGATATTTGCAGTGCCGCGATTTTTATCCTCGCGCATAACCGGACACGACAGTTTTATGGGCTTGTCGATTATCGGCTTGGGTTTGCGGGGCATTGTAATTACCTTGTTCGGCCCGACAAGCAGATGTTCGAGCTGCCAGGGCTTTTGCTGTTCGCGCAGGTTGCCGGGCAGTTTCCCCGCATCCGGGAAAATGGCCGAGAAGCTCATCAAATAGATAATCATCCCAATAGCCGCTACAACCAGCAGCGCGAGGATTGCAAAAAAGCCGCCTTTGAAATTACGCATATAAATTATACTAACGAATAAAGATTTCAGATTTTAAAACAGCGTTAATCCGTGTTAATCCATGTCTAAAATATTTGCGAAATCCGCGGTTTCAATCCAAAATCCAAAATCCAAAATCCAAAATTGAGTCGCTTATATTTTTACCATTTTTCCATAGCTTTGAGTATTTCATCGAGCGTCGGGCAAGTACCTTTTGAGCCGTCCCACGCCCCTAATACTTCGCCGTCAAACAGCAGTGTAACCACGGGTGTGGCATAAATCCATTTACGGCTTTCGTCGAGTCTGCCCGTCAGGGCGACGGTGTCCTGCGGCACAAGACGCTTTTCAGCCGGTTCATAAGGCGGCATTTCAATAAACACAAATCGCACAGAGTCCTCATTGCTCTGCATATCGCGGGCGTATCGCTCATAAGTTGGAATACACTCCGTGCAGGTCGGGCACTCGTTATGATACATAAACACAATCCAGATTCCCTGGGAGATTGTCGCGGCAACG
>DYLR01000084.1 GCA_020721975.1 Blastopirellula marina
GAGCCATTTTGTCGGGATATAATCGAAAAAATCGGGCAGTCCTTCGGGCTTGAATTTGAAATGATAATACGGACTAAGCGGGGCTTTTTGAATATGCACATCAAACGCACGGATATCATTCTGTTTCGCGGCAACTCCGGCAAAATCGCGGAAATGGTCGCGGATAACTATGTCCGGCCTGTATTTGCGCAACAGCGCATCTTCCACGGCGAAAAAGTGCCGGTAATTATCAGCCTTATAATATTGATTGGCAATTCCTGCGGCCACCTCATCATAAAGCCGTTCTTTACTCACAAGTTCCGTTTGAATGCATTCAAGGCCGGCCTGCCCGGCGAGTTTCATAAACGGTCCTTCGCCGGAGCAGAGAACTTCATATTTGCCGGTATCTTTTAACGCCCTGCCGACAGCAACGGCACGCACGGTATGCGACCTCATTCCGGCGTGTACACAAACCAAAACTTTTATTTTTGATTTTGGATTGTCCTCCATAACAATACCTGTTTGTTGAGAGCTGATAACTGTTTCTTCCTGCTCATTTACATTCGCGGCTCTGATATGTCTGCCAAAAATATTTTTGCGATAGTTATTGTATATTCGTACGACTGTACCGACCTGTCCGGCAACAGTCTGTGCGATACCTGCGGCCGCCGGCGGCGATACGCCAAGTTCCTGAATTATCCATTGAAAAGGTATTCTAAAAAGATATGTCGCCCACAGGCCGTGAATATTGGAGATAAATATATTTTTTATATCATCAGGTCGCCTGCGTTCTTTCCGCCGGTATTCGCCGTTGTGCAGAATAACGTAAACTGCGATGCTTGTCCCGATGAAACCTATGGAACCGCATATTGTGGAAACAACGGTTATAACCCCGTCGCTTTTGGTGAAGCGTGCGCAGAACCACGCTGAACCTGCCGCAGCGATAATCGCAACTATATAAGAGGCGAACTCGGAATAAATATATTTTCTGTTGGTACCGAAAAACAAATTCGAAATGTCAGGTTATCAGGATAGGCTTTTAGTTTTCGTCCAGAATTCTTTTAATAATACCGTCAATTAATTCCACAAAATCACAAACAAGTTTATAATCCTGTTCGGCTTCGTCAATATTAACAACAAAATAGTCTGCATAGTCGGATTTGAGTCTTTTCTCGAAAATTCGCCCAAAAAAACGTCCGCTTTCAACCGGTACAATTCCTGTTTTCACAAAATTCTGATTGAAAATCGCCAGTATGCCGGAATGTTTACTGCTGCCAAGTTGTTTAGTTGTCAGCAGTGCCAGTACAGCGTAAAAACCTGCGTAATAAATACGATTAGTTGCACTGTGAGCATGTCCTGCGTCGAGAAGTATTTTAGCGTCTTTTATTGCTTCACCGGCTCTTTGCATTCGGTATTTTATAAGGCTGATATGTTCCGGCGTCATACGATGATTATACCCTCTCGTTGTATATTTTGATAAAGAGGCAATATTTCATAACGACGCGTCTGCCAGTTTTCAAGCGACTCAATAAACGAGCTAAGTATTACATCCCGGCTGAGCGAAATATCATAAAGCACGTCCCAGATTTTATCACGCTGTATGCGGTCAATTTGTGTGGGAGTTAAAATCAGCAGATCGATATCGGAATACATATCATTCTCACCTCTTGCAGCAGAACCGTAAAGAATAACCTTTGCCCCCCCGCACTGTTGCTGTATTGCCTTTGTGGCCGCAATGACGGCATTTTTTATTGCCGGAGTAAGCAAATCCTGTTTTTCAGAAAAACTATACATAAATATCGACCATTCCACACAAACCGCCGAGTGTTCATTATTATAATAGATATAACTAATTTAAGCAAAATAATTCATGCAAAGCCTTGATTCATTTTGCTTAAAAGAGTACAAATTATGGTTATGCTCAAAATCGGCTCGATAAAATCGGACGTACCTTTTTTTCAGGCTGCCATGGCCGGTTATTCCGACCGTGCAATGCGTGCGCTTGCCCGGCAGTTCGGCTGTCCGCTTATATTCAGCGGCGTTTTAATCGATAAATCAGCCGCGATGCCCAAACTGCATAATATCCGCTCAAAACGAATCGGTCAGGATGAACACCCTATTGGCGGCCAGATAATGGGCAGCGACCCTGCAACAATGGCGAAAGCAGCAAGGGTTATGGTCGAGGCGGGCTATGACCTGATAGACCTTAATTTTGCCTGCCCGGTACCCAAAGTTTTGCGCCGGGGCCGGGCGGGGGCATTATTGCTTAAACCACAGCTTGCAATAGATATATTCCGTACAGTCCGCGACGAATTAAAAGATTTTCCGCTGACGATAAAGATTCGCAAGGGTTATAATGAATCCGATGAATCCCGGGAATATTTCTGGCAGATAATCGAAACCGTTGCCGCCAATGGGGTTGACGCCATTACAATCCACGGCAGGACGGTATTGAAAAAATATCACGGCCCGGCAGACTGGGATATAATTACACAGGCCAAACGCAAACTGCCGAATACGACAATTATTGGTTCGGGTGATATTTTTGACCCGGCAGAATCCATAAATAAAATGAAAACCTCTGGTGCAGATGGAATTATCGTTGCCCGCGGAGCGGTAGGCAATCCGTGGATATTCGAGAATCTGCGAGCCGTTCTCGAAAACAGGCCTGTTCGCAGGCCGGATGTTTCTGAACAGGGCAGAATAATCCGGCAGCATTTTACGTCAATTAATGAAGTTTACGACCTGCGAAAATCGGTGCGGTATTTCCGCAAATTTCTTGCGCAATATGCCCGGCTGCACCCGGAACACAAAAAAGTCAAGCGACAATTAATGGCGGCACAAAACGAAATGGAACTGAAGGAAGCCATTACGGAATGGTACGGAACTGTATAAGGCGGTAAAACATCCAATAATTAGAAAATGACCAATGACCAAATCCGAATGTCCAGAGAATTTTCAATTACCAATACCCAAAAGAACGTTCACTATCAGCGTACAGTTCTGAACGCTGGTCTTTGGGCATTCTCTGGTCATTGGGAAATTGGGCATTGGGAATTAAATTGGAAGTTCTTATATGAAGCACGGTAATATCATAATCAGTCAGCCGACAGCCCTGTACATTCACATTCCTTTTTGTGAAAGGAAGTGTTTTTACTGCGATTTTTACTCTGAGCCGCTGAAAAATCACGATGTGCCGAAGACTCTCGGGGCAATGCTTGCCGAATTTGACAGATATAAATTTGAATCACCTGCAAAGACGATTTATATAGGCGGCGGCAGTCCGAGCTGTCTGCTGGCCGAGAATTTGCTGCATTTTATTGATGAAATTACCCGTCGCACCGGCAAAGCGAAGGAATTTACCATTGAAGTCAATCCGGGCCAGACTAATCCGGCTTTGCTCAACAAACTTTACGCCGCAGGCGTCAACAGGCTTTCAATCGGCGCACAGTCGCTGTGCAAAAAAGACATTGAATTTCTCAGACGCGATTACCAAAGCGCAACCGTTACGCGGCTTGTTAATGCCGCAAAAAAAGCGGGGTTTGATAATATAAGCATCGACCTGATTTTTGCCGTACCAGGCTCGAATCTGCGCCGCTGGAAAAGAGGTCTGCAAAAGGCTGTCAGTATGAATATTGACCATATCAGCGCTTATGCCCTGAGCTATGAACACGGTACGGCTCTTACAAAAATGCGCGATGCAGGGCTGGTCAAACCTGTAAGCGAAAATCTCGACCGGCAAATGTACGAGGCAGTAATCGATATGCTCGCTGCGGCGGGTTTTGAGCATTATGAAATCTCCAACTTTGCCAAACCGCATAAACAGTGCAGACACAATCTTACATACTGGAATAACGAGGAATACATCGGTATAGGCCCGTCGGCAACGAGTCATCTTCAAAGGCGTAGAATAACAAATATCCGCGACATTCACGATTACTGCAAAGCTGTTGAGGCAGGAAAAGCTCCCGTCGAAGAATGCATCGAAAGCGACGAGCGAAATTTTGCCTGTGAAACGGCGGTGCTTGGACTGCGGAAAATATGCGGACTTAACCTTGCAAAATTTCACGAACGCACCGGCTTTGATGCACTGAAAATGTTTGCCGAACCGGTAAAAAAATATCGGCAGCTCAATCTGATTGAAGTTAGTAACGGCAGATTGAAACTCACTCGTGCCGCACTGCCGATAGCAAACTCGATACTGTGTGATTTTGCCGGCGCAGATTGAGGCTGCGAACAATTTACAACATACCCCCTGCAATATGCCTGCACCATTGCATTTATTCATAAATCATATATAATAACCCGTTTACCGGATTTTTGGAACACCAATGGGTACTGAAAATATAAGAAATTTCTGTATTATCGCACATATAGACCACGGCAAAAGCACGCTGGCCGACCGTATTATGCTGCTTACAGGCGCAGTTACGCCGCGAGAATTCCACGAGCAGCTTCTCGACGATATGGACATCGAACGCGAACGCGGCATAACCATCAAGGCCTCGTCGGTTACTATGAATTACAACTATAACGGCAAAGATTATATGCTCAATCTCATCGATACGCCCGGCCATGTTGACTTCAGCTATGAAGTTTCACGCTCGATGGCTGCTTGCGAAGGAGCGCTGCTGCTTGTTGACGCCACCCAGGGCGTACAGGCACAGACCGTTGCAAACGCATATCTGGCGATAAACTCAAATCATGAAATTATCCCGGTAATAAATAAAATAGATTTGCCGGCTGCGCAGCCGGATGTTGTCGCACAGGAAATAGAACATATACTCGGCATACCCGCAGGCCAGTGTTTTAAAATAAGCGGCAAAACCGGAGAAGGCGTTGAAGAACTTCTTCACGCAGTAATCGAATTTCTGCCCACGCCGGAGGATAAAAGCTCCGACCCGACCGCCGCACTGATTTACGACAGCCACTTCGACGGATATCGCGGCGTAATATGCTATGTAAGACTGTTCGCAGGCTCGCTCAAATGCGGCCAGAAGATTAAAATGATGGCTACCGGCTCAACTTATCTGGTTACCGAGCTTGGCAAATTTACCCCGCGAATGAGCAAAGTTGACGGTCTCGGCGCAGGTGAAGTGGGCTATCTGATTGCCAATATCAAACGGCTTGCCGACGTAACTATCGGCGATACAATCACGCTTGAGAATAATCCCGCAACACATCCGCTGCCGGGATATAAAAAACCGATGCAAATGGTATTCTCGGATTTTTACCCCGCCAACAATACGCAATATGAAAAGATGCGGCAGGCATTTGAGAAACTTGCGCTAAACGACACCAGCTTCTCGTTCTTTCCGCAGAACTCGCCTGCTCTGGGGTTCGGTTTTCGCTGCGGATTTCTCGGTATGCTGCACATGGAGATTATTCAGGAGCGGCTTGAAAGGGAAAACGATATTGAAATCGTACAGACCGCTCCGACCGTAAGCTATGAAGTCGTGAAAAAAGACGGCACAGTCGAAATAATCGATTCGCCAAGCCAGCTTCCCGATACCTCGCATATCGAGGAACTGCGCGAACCGTTTGTTAAACTTGAAATTATCTGTCCCACAGACTGCATAGGCAATATTATGAAGCTTTCAGAAGCACGCCGATGCAGGCTTATCAGGACCGACTACATCAGCGCAACCCGCGTGCTGATGGAATATAAGGCGCCGCTCGCTGAAATCGTTTATGATTTTTACGACCAGCTCAAGGGCATATCCAGCGGCTATGCAACGATGGATTATGAGTTTATCGGCTTTGAAGCAAGCAATCTCGTCAAGATTGATTTTCTTATCAACGGCAAACCGGTTGATGCGCTTGCTATGATTATTCACCGTGATAATGCCGAGCCTCGCGGCCGTAAAATGCTTATCAAACTTCGCAAAGCCATACCGCGTCATCAGTTTGAAATACCGCTTCAGGTTGCCATCGGCGGCAAGATTATCGCTCGCGAAACAATCAAGGGTTTCCGCAAGGATGTAACGGCAAAGCTCTACGGCGGAGATGTTACGCGAAAAATGAAGCTGCTCAAAAAACAAAAAGAGGGCAAAAAACGAATGAAGAGCATCGGCAACGTTTCTGTGCCGCAGGAAGCGTTTATGAGTATTCTCGATAACAGCGAGGAGTGAGCCGTTTAATGGATAGCGGACAGCAAAGACTTAAATTTATTGTCTGCAAGGTACTGCAGCGCGAGGCATATCTGTGTGCGTCGCGGTCAAAAAATATCGTTGATATTTATCTGATGCCGCAGGGTCTGCACAATGAGCCGGACAAACTGCGAACCGAGGTACAGACTGAAATAAACCGCACTGCCGACTGCCAGAACAGACCATACGATGCTATAATTCTCGGCTATGCTCTTTGCTCCAACGGCATTGTTGGTCTGACGGGGAATATTCCGCTGGTCGTGCCGCGAGGCCATGACTGTATGACGCTTCTGCTGGGCAGCAGGGAAAAATACAGGGAATATTTCGATTCACACCGCGGCATTTACTGGTATTCACCCGGCTGGATTGAGTGCAATCTTATGCCCGGAAAAGAACGCTATGAGCAGACGCTTGGCGAATATGAAAAAAAATACGGCACGGAAAACGCCCAATATCTGATGGAAATGGAGCAAAACTGGCTCAAGGAATACGCCTGGGCAACATATATCGACAATAACATTTGCAAAAATGAGCAGCGGCACAAACAGTACACCCGAGACTGTGCCGGGTATTTGAAATGGAATTACGACGAAATTAAAGGCGATTTGAGCCTTTTACAAAGACTGTGCGACGGCAACTGGCTCGATAATGAAGTTTTGATAATCCGTCCCGGCCAAAAAATCGCCGCCGACATTACCGCCCCCGGCCTGATATTTGCCGAGTGAATTCCTCAAAACACGATTGCCGCATAGCCGACGCTTTCCTCGCCGGACTGATTGAATTTTCGCACCATCACCTCGCTGCTGTGCGTATGGGCAAGCAGCAGGCCGGATTGTTTGCCTAAAAACGAAGCTGCCGTAACCGTTGCCGCCACGGCGCCTGCCCCGCAGGCATTTTCGTTTTCATCGGCAGTGGCGAGAACTTCCGCAGCATCAAGTTTCATGGCGGCGTCAATCATTTTCATATCATTGACATTTTTTGCCCAGTCGATTCCTGCCGGTCCTGCTCCTGCCGGATAAAAGCCGTAACGAGGGCCGTAGTGCGTCAAATCCGTTGAAGCAATACAGACAACCTGCTTCGGGTATTTTTTAATGCACTCTGCCGTATCTTCGCCTAATTCAATGGTTTCATTCATTGCAGGCGCCATTACAGGCACAATTTTCGCCTGCGGGAATAAATAGCGAATAAACGGTATCTGTACTTCGATGCTGTGTTCGAATCTGTGTGCGGTCGTATCTGCAAGCGCAACGTCGCTGTTTTCGAGAATCATTGAGGCAAGTTCATCATCTATTTCCACGCTTCCCAGCGGACATTGCCACTGACCCGATGGATAAACGGAGCCGACGGCGCTTACGGGGCGATGAGCTGCGCCGAACAGAACAAATGTATCAACGCTGCCTTGAGCTTTTTTAACGGCGTTAAAAACCATTGCCGCCAGGTCGCCGCTGAATACCCAGCCTGCGTGCGGCACAATGCCCGCGACGATTTTTTCTGGAAGTTTGACAGTTACCGGCCTTGCCATTATGCACTGCTGAATTTCCTCCAGGCAGTCCTTTTTATCTGCCGGGTAGAACTGTCCTGCTACGGACGGCTGTCTGATGTTCATACTGCACCTCGGTTCTTGAAAACTGCCCGATGCGCGGGTAGTATTAAGGCGCCTATGATAACATAAATTGAAAGGAATAACAATGACACAGTCGCCGGTAGCGGTATTGATGGGTTCCGACAGCGATATGGGCATAATGGAAAGCTGTATTGAGCAGTTAAAAGAATTCGGGATTAACCCCGTCGTTAGAATCCTTTCGGCTCATCGTGTTCCGGACTTAGTGGCACAGTTTGCCGCCGGCGCAGGAGCAAACGGCATTAAGGTTATTATAGCCGCAGCGGGTATGGCGGCTCATCTGGCCGGTGTTGTGGCGGCTCATTCAACACTGCCGGTAATCGGTGTGCCGCTGGCGGCAAAGGACAGTCCGAACGGAATGGATGCGCTTTTGAGTACGGTGCAAATGCCTGCCGGCATACCCGTGGCAACGATGGCAATCGGCAAAGCCGGTGCGAAAAATGCGGCTGTGTTAGCTGTACAGATACTGGCACTTGGCGACAGCAGCCTTGCAAAAAAACTTATCGATTTCAAAACCGTTCAGCGGAATAAAGTTATAGAAAAAGATAAAGCAGTTCAAGAATAGTTAATTTTTTGAATTTTGCTATTCGGATTTAATCCGTTATTGCAAGATAGATTATGCAACTTTTTCGAATCGCTGTTGCGATATAGAGAGGAATTGCCCGCCCTAATCAGATGTTTTGCGTTGTTTAATGCTTTTGACCACAGGATGTTATAGCCAAAGACATGTTGTCGGCCGTATAGTTTGACGATAGTACCAAACAGCAATGGGCAGGGGCGGAGTTGAACCGCCGACACACGGATTTTCAGTCCGTTGCTCTACCAGCTGAGCTACCTGCCCTAACTAATTACAT
>DYLR01000085.1 GCA_020721975.1 Blastopirellula marina
ATGTTTAGGCAAAGGCAGTTGAACAAGAATGCCGTTGATTTTCGGGTCTTTGTTCATTTTTGCGACCAGTTCGAGCAGTTCTTTTTGTGATGTATTTTCCGGCAGGCGATTATCGCTGCTGAACACGCCGATTTCCTCGCAGGCCTTTTCCTTTGCTGTTACGTAGGATACGCTTGCCGGGTCAAGCCCGACGAGAATTACGCCCAGACCGGGAACTATGCCTTTGGTTTTGAGCTGTGCAACTTCCGTTTTGAGCTGCTGGCGTATTTCTGCCGCGACCAATTTGCCGTCGATAATTTTTGCCGCCATATATCACCATTGAATATTTTTAATTTTTAAACAGTGAATAAAGAAACTCTTTCTTCTATATTCTATGTTCTATATTCTACATTCTTTCTTTAGAATAATCCTCTGACTTTCGCCGTTTCCACATCGACATCGATGCGTCTAAACGCAGGGTCGCTTGCCGTGCCGGGCATAAGTTTAATATCGCCTGCCACAGGCACGATAAATCCTGCCCCTTTATAAACAAGAATATCGCGTATCGGCAGCCGCCAGCTGTGAGGCCTGCCCTTCATATCAGGGTCGTGCGAAAGCGACAGATGCGTCTTGACCATACAGGTACCGAGCTGTTTTGCAGTGGGGTCGGCCTCGAGCATTTCCGCTTTTTTCTGCGCTTCAGGAGTATAATCGACTCCGCTTGCGCCGTAAACCTCTTTTGCGATAAGTTCGATTCTTTTTCGCAGCGGCGTGCTTAATTCATAAAGGAATTTGAAATGGTTTTTCTCATTACAGGCCGTGATAACCGCCTCGGCCAGTTCTTTTGCTCCTTCGCCGCCCTTGAGCCAGTGTTCGCTTACCGCACAAAGAGCGCCGGACTTTTCGGATATTTTGCGAACCACGGCAATTTCCGCAGGCGTATCGGTATAAAAGCTGTTAATGCACACCACAGGTCGGACGCCCGATTTTTTGACGGTCTCGATATGTGCGACAAGATTTTCGCAGCCCGCTTCGACAAGGGCGACGTTTTCGTTTGTGTATTCTTTGGCCAGCGGCAGTCCCGGCTTGACCGTAGGCCCCCCGCCGTGCATTTTAAGTGCGCGAATCGTTGCCACAATCACCACCGCATTAGGCACAAGTCCGCTCATACGGCATTTTAAATTCCAGAATTTCTCAAAACCGATGTCGGCGCCGAATCCGCTTTCGGTTACATAATAATCGGCAAGTCTTGTGCCGAGCATATCGGCTATAATCGAGTTTTGCCCGATAGCAATATTTGCAAACGGCCCGGCATGTACAAATACCGGCTGGCCCTCGACGGTTTGCAGCAGGTTCGGATTCAGCGCCTTTACCATCCACGCCGTCATTGCGCCGTCAACTTCAAGGTCTTTTGTGGTTACTTCCCTGCCTTTTTTGTCATAAGCCACAACAATTTTACCCATTCGCTGCCGCAAATCTTTGAGGTCTTTTGAAACAGCCAATATAGCCATAACCTCGCTCGATACGGTTATTGCAAAGCCGCTCGGCATTTCAAAACCGTCCATTTTCCCGCCGCGACCGATGATAATATCCCGCAAAGCCTGGGCGCAAAAATCCATAACCCATTTCACCTGAACGCGGGCCGGATCTATATCGAGCCGTTTTAGATTTCGTTTTGCAAGCTGGGCATCATCATAATTGCTTTCGTGCTGTAAACGCGAAGTCAAAGCGACCATCATCAGATTGTGGGCGTTGGTGATGCAGTCAATATCGCCGGTCAGGCCCAGCGAAAACGGCACAAGCGGAATGCACTGGCTAAGCCCCCCGCCGGCAGCAGAGCCTTTGATATTGAATGTCGGGCCGCCGGAAGGCTGACGAATAGCTCCGATAACACTTTTGCCGAGCTTGCCGAGTCCCTGAACAAGACCCATTGTGGTGGTGGTCTTACCCTCGCCCAGCGGCGTGGGCGTAATGGCTGTTACGTCAATATATTTTGCCCTTTGCGGGGCGTTGAGCCTGCGCAATACTTTGGCGTAGTCAATTTTGGCCAGCAATCTGCCCATTGGAATAAGCTCATCATCGAGAATGCCCAGTTCTTTGGCTAATTGAGTTGTCGGTTTGGCGGTTTCTTCAGCCGCCTCGGCTATCTGCCAGTCCTGCATTTTTGTCGGGTCAAGTTTCATAAAACATCTCCAAAAACATAGTTGTTCAATTGTCCATCAAAATTGCTGAAATGGATATAACCTTAAAACTAACCTTTTGTACTATCTTGCTATGATTGTGGATGGGTTTTGGCCATTGATATACCGGCAGTCATCGGTCCCTCCTACCCCCTAAACCCTATAAAAAAAATGACGCTCCCTTTAAATAAAAGGAGCGTCGCTTCGGTGAGTGTTGTGAGCACTATTCAATTGTCGGTTTTATATTTATTTGCTGCGTTCCTCGAGCATTTTGCGCAGATATGCATTTTCTCTGCGCGTCGCCTCAAGGTCGAACATCAGGTATTTTATACTTACCCGCAGATAATCCAGCGATTCCTGCAAGCTGTCAACGCTCCTTTTGAGCTGCTCATGGCAATCCTGGGTCTTGCGAGCAAGGTTTATCAGCTTTTTTTGCTGTTGCTGATTAGGAAGATTGCCTATTTCGCTTACAAGTTCGTTCAATTTCTGTTCGAACACTATTTTGTCCATTGTTTCAAACCTCTTCTTTCTCTTTCCACCCCAGTTAAACAACATGGTGTACCTCAAGTTAAGTTAAAATGGGCAAAGCCTATGCCAGTACTGATATTACCGATGTTACCTGACGTTGAGGCCTATAAGATGTTGCCTTGATATGATTTATATTAAGATATAATCCTGACTTGAAATCAGGCCGGTTTTGCGGTTTGGACTGGTATGTTGTTTTTTTGCAACATTACGTCGGCCCTGCAACAGAACAATACATATAACCTGCCAATAAATAAAGACTTATGTGCTATGTTGTTTTTTATAAACACATTGAAGACAATTTGCTGACAACTTTTTATTATAGGCCATCGCTATTGTTTCACCGGCAGTGTTATGCTTTCAGGGGTACTTTAGTTATTTTCCAGTCAATAATAGGCGATAATATTATCTGGATTTAACAAAATTTAAGGAATAAACGATGAGAATGAATCTTACGCCCAAAATTATCCTGATACTGGCAGTCCTTTTAATTCCGGTTTTTGCGGTTGTCGGCTGGATATTGCAAAGTGTCTATGAAAAGCAAACTTATACCAATGCCGAACAATCAATCAAAGTGATTATGCACGAGCATTGCCAGGCAATACAGGATTATTTGTCCCAACGAGAGCAGCTTGGGCCGTTGTCGGTTAAGTTCATAATCGAAAAGCTCAAACACGAACCGACCCCGGAAGAATTGCAGAATTTCGACCGCAGGTATCGCATTATCAACGGCGCTTTGCGAACCGATGTGAACGCTTTCCCGAACAGCGATATTTCAGCGATATTCCTTTCGAATATCAGTAATCTCGACGACCGGACAAAGCGCATAATCCTCGCAACCGAAGGCTGCTTTGACGACTATGCCAAAGGCGTCAAAAGCAAAGTGTTCAATATGTACCTGATTACAAAGCAGCAGCTTATTCGGATATATGAGAAAGACTGGTCGCTGGAAATCGAACCCGACCATGATTTCACGAAAGATTCATTTTATTACATTGCCGACCCTGCTCACAATCCGCAAAGAACACCCCAGTGGGCCGAGGTATATTATGATTCGATATGGAAACACTGGATGACCAGTCTTATCACACCGATATACATCGGCGATGAATTTATCGGCATCATCGGCCATGACGTTATTCTCGATGACATATATAATGATATTATTCACGAAAAGTATTTCGATACCGGCTACGGTTTCGTTTTTGATTCCCGAAAAAATTTAGTCGTGCATTCAAAAAGCCTTTGCGAACACAATGAAACGGCTAAAATGGGAGAAAAGCTGCAATGCCAGAGCTTTAACGAGACGACAGACAAAATTATCTCAAAAATAATTCAGCAGCAAGGCTGTGCCGGTCTTGTCCCCATTAAAGACTTCGAAAATGACGGAAGAACCTTTTACATATTCGCCCAAAAGCTCGGTTTTCTTGACTGGTATTATGCAATGGCCATTCCGGAAGACGAGGTATTCAAGTATCTGCCTGAATTCCGCGCCAAATTTATATTTGCTGCCGCAGGCGTCAGCTTTTTAATATTTGCCGCCATCATTGCCGTTATGTGGTGCAATGTTATCAGGCCGGTAATAAAAATCTCAAAGGCTACCAGGGAGCTTGGGCGGGGTAATCTTGATTATCGAATTGATGATAAAGGCAAAGACGAGCTTGGCCGGCTCGCACAGGCCTTTAACAAAATGGCCGACGATATACGGCAGTCAATGGCGTCTATTGAAGAACTCAATAGCGAAATTGCGGAACGTAAAAAAGCGGAGGAAAGAATCAGCCGAGCCAAACAAGACCTCCAGATATCAATCGACTCCATGCCTTTCGGTGTTATGGTCGTCGGCAAAGATAAAATAATTCGCAGGGTTAATACCACGGTGCTTAAAATGACAGGTTATCAAAAATATGACGAACTGGTCGGCAAGGTATGCCACTATCTTGTCTGCCGGTCCGAATACGGCAATTGCCCAGTTCTCGACAAAAAACAAAAGGTTGACGAGGCCGAAAGAATTATGTTATCCAAAGACGGCAAAGAAATTCCAATTCTTAAAAGTATTGTACCGGTTACGCTTGACAATGAAGAAGTCCTGCTTGAAACTTTTGTCGATATTACCAGCCTCAAGGCGGCAGAACAGAAATTAAAGGAACTGAACAATCAATTTCTGTCCGCCAATCAGAAGCTCGAACAGGTCAACCAGGAACTGAAAAACTTCGTCTATATTGCCTCGCATGATTTGCGGGAGCCTGTGCGAAAAATAATGTCTTTCGGGCGGATGCTGTTAGATTCGCTCGCCGACAAACTCACAGCAGATGACGCGGAAAACTTCAATTATATGATACAAGGCGCAGACCGCATGGGCAAAATGATAGAAGGACTGCTCGCTTATTCGAAAATCAACACAAAGGATCAGCAAATAGAGAATGTTGACCTCAATGAAATAGTGGAACAGCTAAAGCAGTTCGAGCTTTCTGTGCCGCTTGAGGAAAAGCATGTCATAGTTGAAATTCCGCAGCAGCTTCCTGTTGTAAAAGGCGACGCCGTCCATATCAGACAGCTTATGCAGAACCTGATAGCCAACGGCATCAAATATCAGTCCAAAGGCAACGTGCCGCATATCAGGATAACGGCGGCGGAAGGCACAGATGACGGGATGGCAAGAATAGAAATCTCCGACAACGGCATAGGCATAAAGCCCGAATATCAGCAGGTGGTATTTGCAATGTTCAAACGGCTGCATTCGCGAAGTGAATATGAAGGCACGGGCATAGGCCTTGCCGTGTGCAGGAAGATTGTCGAGCGACACGGCGGACAGATAGGCGTAGAATCCGAATTCGGCAAAGGCTCGACTTTCTGGTTCACGATACCGTTGGCTGCAAATACTGCAATGGTTTGTGTATAAGATATATCTACTATTTTCTTAAAAAACGGCTCTCTGCCGACAGAAAAATTTGATTTTTTTGAAACATTTTCCGTGATTTGTTCGTCTTATATTTTAGAAAAAAAATCCAAGTGGGTACTTGACAGGTTTTGCTGGAAAGTGTAATATATAGCTGTCGGTCGAGAAAATTTTTGACTATTATATTTTTAAGTAATCATATTATTTTTTTCTCATTTCATTTTTCCCGGACCGGCTATTGAAACCTGTTAGATTTTGCGCAGTGTGTTTTTGCACAATTAACGGTTTTAAGGTGCCGGAAAATGAGGGTCGAATTCCGAAAATTAGTTGTTTTTGCTGTTCTATTGCCAGCAATATTCCAGACATTCCCTGATGATGTTTTGGCGGAATTGCTTAACGGCGATTTTGAACAAAGCATTGAGGGTATGAATTTCAATACCCCTGCAGACTGGAACTGCGTTAATTACACCGCAGTTGTAAGCAGCTTTTTCCCCAATCCAACTCGCGGCAGTTACGAAAACTGGAAAATCAATATCGAACCCAATAACCCAATAAAGCCGTTTTCAGGCAATTCACTGCTTGCTTTGAGCACAGGAAATTTAATCGAAATTGAGCCGATGAATGCCGATGTATGGCAGGACATTTATCTTGATATCGGGCAGTCTGTAATCGGCGTTTATTTCTTCGGCACTTGCGATTATATTCCATACAGTGATTATGCCTATATGGAGCTTCAATCTTTAGATACCCCCGAAAACCCGGCAATTCAGGTATTTTATGAAGCAGTTGACGACCCGAACATCGGCAGCTATGGCAGTACTCCGGGCTGGATGGCATTCGAAAGCCCGCCGATAGAAGACGGCCAACAGGGTATGTACCGCATATTTATCAGAGTCTCCGACGGCCTGGATCATATTTATGAAACATATCTGCTGCTCGACGGTATGCGGGTTTGTACCCCTCCGGAAAACGGCGATGTAAATGTTGACTGCAAAGTGGATTTGTGGGATTTGGCTTTGGTATCGGAAAACTGGATGCTGGAAGCCGAAAATCCTGATATTCGTTTTCCATATTATGCAGACCTCGACGGCGACGGCATAATCAATTCCAATGAAGTTGACCTGATAAACGTTAATTGGCTTGATGGAGATTTTGATTAAGCAAAAACAAAACAGATAAAAACTTCCAACAAATTGATTTGGTAATAAAGGGTGTGCCGGGGGGGCACATTCCGGGGGATGTTTTAGCCGTAAAAATTTGACTTTGGCCTTGTGCAATGCTATGATAGATAGCAGTGGAAGGCTTGTAGTTTGTCCGAATAGCCGGCAATGAAAGGATTGGCTATGAAAGCTCAGGGTCCGGGGCAAAGTCAAACGAGATGGCATATTCTGTTTTCCGCAGTTTCATTTCTTACCTGCGTAGTGGGGATAATCGCCCTGTTTTCACCGCAGGCAGTAAAGTTCTTCTACATAACCCTGGTAATAAGCATTCTAATTGCAGTTACAGCGGTTCTGGATATGCTGCGGCTGCTGATTGAACAGAACGGCAGAAATGAAAAAGACCTCAGTGATATATTAGCAGCCACAAAAAGCAACCGGTCAATTCTGGCACAGATAGCCGAGGATGTCCGAATGACCGAGGCGGCCAAGACGATTGCATTCCGGGATGCAGAATTAGACCGGCTGCGGCAAAGCGTATATTCCAAACTGCATCAGCGAGATTTTGAGACAGTCGAATTTATGATAGCAAATATCAGCCGAAACGGAGAGTATAAGGAAATCTCCGATGAACTGCGTCTTGCATGTGATAAGTTCAGAAATTCCGACGATGTACAGCGCGGCCAGCAAATAGCCGAATATATCGAACGGCTGATTGAACAGCGTCAGTGGGCCGAGGCGGGCAGACAGATTGAACAGTTCAGCACGGCTTTTGCATACGGCGACAAGGCAAATCTGCTTCGCAGAAAACTCAACGAAAGCAAGGAAAGCAGAAAAAAGATCCTTCTGTCCCAGTGGGATGAGGCCATAAATCGCAAGGAAACCGACCGCAGTCTTGAAATTCTTAAAGAGCTGGATGTATACCTTACGCCTGCGGAGGGACTGGCGCTTCAGGAGGCCGCAAGCGAGGTTTTCAAGAACAAGCTCCACAATATGGGCGTAAAATTTTCGCTTGCCGTTTCAGATAAAAACTGGGATGACGCCCTTTCAACCGGAAGGCAAATTATCAGAGAATTTCCCAACAGCAAAATGGCCGACGAAATTCGCGGCAAAATGTCTATTCTCACACAACTGGCAGGGAAGTGAAAAATCGAATATTGAAGTCCACCGGAACTGAAGCATTCTCTGTGAAAATGCCATCCTTTGTAAGAAGGAATAGCACGCGCACGCGGCAAGAAGCACATTCCCATAGTGGGCATCTTGCACGCTGACTTTTTGGGCAAAACGTGCACATGAAGACAGGATGACGTCGATATTGCCGGTTGCCTGCAATATATCCAGCCGCCCCAGCGTTGCCACCACCTGCTGACGCACCTTGCCGTCGATTCGCTGGTTCTCAACAATCTGCAGATATTCGTAATCGCCCGATTTTTTTGCTCGTACAAACATAGCTGTCTCCTATATCCACCACGATAATAGATATATAATCGACCAAAAAACACAAAATCCTCGTTTTTAGCCTAAAAATGCCATTTTTCGCCTCAAAAAAAGATGCAACTGTAGAAGATGGGTTTGAGTACGAATCTTCTTGCTTTATTTATAAGATGATATAAAATGTTAGTAACCGTTCACAGTATTTAACAGATTAACGATGGATATTTTTTGTTATTCCAG
>DYLR01000002.1 GCA_020721975.1 Blastopirellula marina
TTTTAACATTTTGAGATTTTTATGAAAATTTTTTCAAATATTGTGAACGGTTACATTTTCAAAAATATGCTCCCAGGGTTTTACTTTTTATGGCGTTGCCCTGCGCAAAACGCGAGAGCCGATGCCGGTTGTTATTTCATAAGGAATCGTCCCGAGCATTGCTGCGATTGATTCAACGCTGTTTTTGCTCGAAGGGTCATTATCAATTACCGTTACTTCGTCGCCGATTTCGACCTGTCCGGCTATATGCGTCAAATCGACGATGGTTTGATCCATACTCACGCGTCCGACGACAGGCACATAAGTATTTGCGATTTTCATCATTCCGCGATTGCTGAGTCTGCGGTCGTAGCCGTCGCCGTAACCAATCGGCACTATGCCGGTTATCATATCGTGTTTTGCAACGCAGCCGGTGCCGTAACCAATAATACAGCCGGTACGAACAGGCTTTTTCGTTTGCAGATATGAGACAAGTTTCATAGCCGGCCTGAGTTCAGGCCTGTTGTGCATATCGACGCCGGGCTGATAACCATATACGCTTATGCCGCAGCGCGTCATGTTGCAATTGTCTTCAGCTATGTCGATAGTTGCTGCGGAATTTGACAAATGCCGCAGGCGCACGTTAATGCCGTTTGCCTTGATAGCATTGGCGAATTTTTTGAATCGGGCAATCTGCTCAAGGGCAAATGATTTGTCCTTTTCATCCGCGGCGGCAAGATGTGTGTAAAGCCCCTCGAATTCAATCTGCCGGCAGTTGTGGAATTCATTAATAATTTGATATATGCCCTGCTCGTCAAGCCCCATTCGATGCATTCCGGTATCGAGGTTCAGGTGCAGCTTTACCTTTTTGCCGCATATTTCTGCCGCCTCGACGAGCGATTGAATATCGCAGCAGCGCATCGGTGTTACCCTGATTTCATTTTTCACCAGCCAGAAAGCGACATTTTTTTTCTCCTGCGGCGGATAGATGCTCAATTCCGAGCCGAACATCAGTATTGGCCCCGACCAGCCGAGCATGCGCAGTTCTTCGGCCTCGGCGGTATTTGCAACGGCGAGCATATCAACACCGGCCTGCTGCATGGCGGGCAGAACAGCGGCTGTACCGTGGCCGTAAGCATTGCATTTTATCGCGGCACAAAAAGCGTGCCGGGGTCTGGCGGCTTTCAAAATGCCGATATTATGTATAATAGCCTGGCGGTCTATTAACGCAATCAGATTTTTTCGCATTGATTCCATTTACGGAATATTAACATTTATCGGGGGCATCAACAAGTTTTTTTAAGTTTAGCCGTCGTAGCGCCGGCGGTTAAACAATGTCAAATGTTAAGTGATTTTGTGAGATAAAAACTGACGGCGAATATTACTCGCCAATAATTTTTACCAGAATGCGTTTTTTCCGGTTGCCGTCGAATTCATAATAAAAAATGTGTTCCCATGGACCTAAATGAAGTTTTCCATTCGTAATCGCAACTACAACTTCACGTCCCATGACTTGTCGTTTCAGGTGAGCATCGGCATTATCTTCATAGCCGTTGTGTCGATACTGGCTGTGGGGTTTTTCAGGTGCGAGTTTTTCCAGCCAGACCTCATAATCATTGTGCAGGCCGGGTTCGTTATCATTTATAAATACACTGGCGGTAATGTGCATGGCGTTAATAAGTACAAGACCCTCCTTAACGGCGGATTTTTCAACAAGCTGCTCTACCTCGTTGTGAATAGACACTATTGCCCTGCGCTGCGGGACATTCATCCAAATTTCTTTTGTCAGACTCTTCATAAACCTGTGCAGTCCTTGGGGATTATAACGTAATTAAAAAGCCTGTCCGAATAACCGGCTTTTCCAGAAAGGCCGGCTGCAAAGCCCGATGTCCGCCTCGGCGTTGCTATTCTACTTTTACCTTGAACACTACTTTCTTGATTTGCTGAGCTTTGCCCTTATGCACCAGCGGCATGTGGGCATCCGACGGAAAGAAAACACCGAACATGCCCGAATTTACCCCGAGCAATGTTAAACTTCGCGGGGCTTTATAAAGACAGGCATCCTTTTGTTCGTCATAAGGCGTATGAACTTTGAGCCTGTCTTCAAATTCCCAGCCGATAAGCTCTTTCCCGGCAAGAACATACTGCACGTCGATATACTTTTGGTGCGTCTCGAACAAGCCTTCTCTGACAGGACGGGTCTGGGCAGACATAACGATATAATACAGCTTATCGCCGTCAAATTCACATCGCCCGTCGGGTCTGCTGCCGAAATCGGTATTGGCCATCATATCAAAAACCCTGTCAAGGCCGGCCATTAAGCCTTTGTATTTTGCCGCGTTTGAAACAACATCGAGTATCATTTTTTTAATCCCTATTTTTCCTTTTGCTATTTTTTCGGATTTCGATATTCGTATTTCGGATTTTTTCACGACACCGGTTTTCCTGTCTGGATGTATGTGCGAATGTTGCGGATGGCCTGTCTGAGACGATTTTCATTTTCGACCAGCGCTATTCGCATATAATGCTCGCCTTTTTCGCCGAATGCTCTGCCCGGCGCAATTGCGACATTTGCATATTCCATCAGGTCCATTGCGAAATCAATGCTGCCTTTGCCTTTGCTTTGTTCGCTCGGCACTTTAGCCCAGACAAACATTGTGCCTCGCGGATTTTCAACTTCCCAGCCTATTCGCCGCAGCCCGTCAACCACCACGTCGCGCCTTGCCTGATAGCGCGCGTTTTGTTCGTCAATGTCCTTATCGCATTGACGCATTGCAACGATGCTTGCAATCTGTACGGCCTGAAAAATGCCGTAGTCGTAGTATCCCTTAATTGTCGCAAGGGCGTCAACCATTGTGGCATTGCCCGTACAGAACCCGACGCGAAAGCCCGCCATATTGTATGGCTTGCTCATCGTAGTAAATTCAACGCCGACGTCTTTTGCTCCCGGCGTGGAAAGGAAACTCGGCGATTTATAGCCGTCGAACACGGTCTCGCCATAAGCGAAATCGTGGACCACGCAGAAATTAAATTCTTTTGCCAGTTCGACAATCGGCTCAAAAAAACCCGCATCCACCGTCATTGCAGTCGGGTTGTGCGGATAATTGAGAATCAGCATTTTGGCACGAGGATAAATTTCCTTACAGACATAGGCGATGCGGTCGATAAAGTTTTTATCATTGCCCAGCGGAACTTTAATTACGTTTGCCCCGGCCAGTGCAACAGCGTAGATATGAATAGGGAAAGCCGGGTCTGCGACAATGGCCGTGTCGCCCGCACCGAGCATAGCCAGACACAAATGGCTAAAGCCTTCCTTGCTGCCTAAGCAGGCGATTACCTCGGTTTCCGGGTCAAGCTGGCAGTTCCATTTGCGGGCATACTTAATGGCAACTTCCCGCCGCAGGTTATATACGCCGCGTGATGCGCTGTACCGCTGGTTGCGTTTGTCCTGGGCGGCCTCGCAGAGTTTATCAATGACTATCTGCGGCGTAGGGTCGAGGGGATTGCCCATGCCCAGGTCGATAATATCGATTCCCTGTTGTCGTTTTTTAAGTTTCAGGGCGTTCAGTTTGCCGAACAGGTACGGCGGCAAACGTCTGATTCTCGATGATGTTTCTATTTGAAATTCGCTCATAAATATAGAAAATACCGGCAAAAAACCAAAAGTCAACAAACTTTGTGAAAAACAGGCTATCCACTGGTCCAAATACCCTCACCCCAGAACATATTGTCGAAAAACTAAAGAAACATTGCCTTCTTTCCAAGTAGATGCCATAATAACAACGGTGGCGGAAAAACTGCCATGGCGAGTTACAAAAGGACTTTATTTCAACCACAGAATAACGGAGAACATAGGAACATAAAAAACGGTTTATGAGCAATTTGGAACAACAAATTCTTGATATTATAAAAGCAAAGCCGGGCCAATTAGCCAAGTCAATCGCTGCGCAATTAAAAAGTGATCGCAGGCTGATAAATTCGATATTGTATGGCCAACTAAAGAATAAGGTTCAGCAGGACAAGAACTATCGATGGTATTTGAAAGAAGTTATTAATGTCGGGGGGCAAGACAATAAAAAGCCGCAACAACTAATATTTGGAATGTCTTTTAATATGTCATTTTTCTTTGCCCAGTGAAACATTGCTTTTATTATCGCAATATTCAAATTAATCCCAGCAGCAGCCTTATAATGTCTCAAAAGTTTATTTCGATAATTTTGTAAATCTACTGTTTGTATTTGTGAAATCAGACACGATGAACCAACATACCGGACAAACACCCGTAGATACCGCACCTGATCAGAATGATATCTTTAGCGTTAAATCGCCACTCTGTGCCTGATCCTATTGAGCTTCCAAAAAGAGATTACAAAGATATCTTAAAGATAAATCACCATCTTTTTGTTGAGGAGATATAACCTTGCCTGTGTGTAAATATGCCGCCTGCTCAAAGTATCTTTGCAGGGCAAGTTTTTTATCTGTACCAAAGTAGTAGAGTTTTCCTTTAATCTTCTTGCAAAACTGGCCTGTAGAATGTAAAGTTAGCGGAAATTTGTCGCTACGAACCTTACGGCTTTTTCTATCGGTTTTTGACATAGAAATAATACCCTTGTTCTAACATTGCTATGGAACAAAAGTATTATGATTGAAAATAAGTTGTAGTCAAGGTTGTAGTTGCAAATAAAGTTTCCTTATGTTTTGTTTATAAGTTATGATAAATAATGATGTTAGGGCGATTAGCTCAGTTGGTAGAGCAGCTGACTCTTAATCAGCGGGTCACAGGTTCGAATCCTGTATCGCCCATTGGCCCTTGTCGCGGCCAAAAAGCCGCAACCAAAATCCGAAACAAATCCAAAATCTAAAACCAAAATCCCAAATTGTAACGGCCACAAATGAACACGGGGCCAAACCTATTTACTGCCTAACCATAATAACAGTTCCTGAGAACCGGACTTTTTTCTTTGTCTTTTCCGCATTTGGGGGTATGATTAAACGGGTTTATGAAGTTGTTTTGCATGTGCCAGCTTTGTAATACAAATTCATTTGAAGATAATAAAACAATAGGGATTGTCTGATGTCACCAAAAAGGATTGCCCGCTTTTAAAGACGCCAAATATTTAACAACAAAGTTTGGATTTGACCAGAAATAAAATGAAAATCTGGTGTGGGCAATGGTTAAACGTCTTTGATAATTTCGGATTGCTGCCAATAATAAAAATAATGGTTTCATCGGATTTTTTAAGATATTTTTGAAAGTGCTTTATGGCAGTCGAATATAACAATCTGCGTTCTGTGATGCTTGAGTACTTAAAAACACATCCTCATGGACAATTCGATCTCATAAGCAATTCAATATCTCTCTTTTTTAAAAAGAGTGGACTCGAACTTGACCAAAATGATTTAGAAATATTACAGCAGGTTATTCATGAACTATATATTTAAAAAATTATTATTCTTGGAGATAAATGTACAAGTTCTGGGGCTTGGATCTGGCCATTTTATAGATTAACGGAACACGGTAAAAATGTGGTCAACAATATCGAATATCAACTATACGATCCATCAGGTTATTTGTCCAGAATCAAAGGTGAAATACCTTTGATTAATGATACGATTATTCTGTACTTGGAAGAAAGTCTCAACTGTTTTCGCTTGAATTTGCTATTTGCTGCTGCAGTGATGATAGGTTGTGCAGCGGAAAAGGCATGTTATTGCTAATTGAAACATTTGCTCAAGCCATTTCAAATTCTGAGATGCGAGCAAAATATGAAAAAGAAATCAACTCTCGAATGATAAGCCAGAAATACGAGGCACTTTGGAAACGATTGGAAACGATAGCTTCAAGGTCCACAAATCATTTAGGTGACGACTTGCACACCATTTTAGATAGAGTATTCGACCTTATACGTACAACCAGAAATGAAGCGGGGCATCCCACAGGGGAAAAAATTGAAAAAGAAACCGTTCATGCAAACTTTCTTCTTTTCCCAGGTTACTGCAAAAGAGTTTATAGATTGATTGAATACTTTAACAATAACCAAATATAGTTGTCATCAGAGAACTCTATGGGTAAAAACGATTCATCTAAAACACGAGTTGTACCGATTTTTGACTGTTTATATAAAAATGACAAGACAGGCCTTTCCTGGTTGTCGAAGCTGCTTTCTTTACCGAAAGGAGAACACCAATTAAACTTGCCGTTAGATGTGAATTTAAAAATACAAGATATTGGGTGGGGCGATAATGAGAAAAAGCTTGTTCCTCCGGTATCGCTTTTGTCATGGTTAATTCGTAATCCAAGAAAACCATCTTCAGGTGTTTTAAGTTCCAATCCATTGAAAGCTAAAAAGCGAGAGGCATTGATAAATGGAGCAGAGGAATGTATCATTGAAGGATTAAAACTTTTACGAAATAATCCAAATGGAGAAACTTGGCATATTTTTGAGGGTGAAACCCAGCCCGATGTTTTTATCAAAACACCCGATGTTTTAATTGTGATTGAAGGCAAACGAACAGAACGAGAGCCAACTACCTCGACCAAATGGATGTTGGTTCGTCATCAGATGCTTCGGCATATTGATTGTGCTTTTGAAATAGCCGGGGGAAAAAAGGTTATAGGTTTTTTCATTGTGGAAGGTGAAGGGCAAAGTTGTGATGTTCCGAGTCAATGGATCAAATATGCTAAAGATACAATCAATAGTCAAGTCATACAATCAAGTCTTCCTCACAGGGGGCCAGAAGAGCAGAAGCGTATTGCATCATCATTTATCGGTGTAACGACTTGGCAACAAGTATGCAAAGAGTTTGATATTAAGTGGGATACACTTCCTGATAAAGTAGAAGGGTAACATTATTTAACCTCAAATTTAAATCTATGTTGAACATAAAAGCAGTTTGGAGGTATTTATGAGCAATCAATCGCAAACAGAATGTTGTCCAAAGTTCGACCCGGCGCCGTGGGACGATAAAGTCTTTGAATGGAGCAATAAGCAATTCATCAGAGACAAGGTCTTCACTCTTTTTTACACGCCGAGAACGTAGCACTAAGCGGAAAGTTTTTAACAAAAGTATATGAGGGCGACTACAAAGAAACCGGCAAATGGTGCAAAGATTTTGACGGATATGCAAAAGGCAAAGGCTTTGCCGTTTCCAAAATGTATATATGGTATACAACCTGCCCGAAATGTGCCAAACAGTACGGCAAAAATTACGTTGTGATTGTCGGCAAAGTATAAGCAGTTTTACCCTCTCGCAGTTGCTGCTTATGCCGGCACGATTTTTACTCAAAACTTATGTCGCTGAGGACAAATTGCAGATTGTCCCCGCCGTTCCAGGTATCCAGTTGCGGCTCATAAGCGACGTTGAAAAATTCATTTTCGAGCAGCTTTTTTTCGAGACCTGCCATCTTAAAACCGATGCAGCGTGCCGAGCCGGTACTGTCGCCGATAGCCAGTTGTAAATGTTCGCCTCGACTGCCGACCTTTCGCGGCGAGGCGATTAACCTTACTCCGCGAGTTGCGATAAGAGGTTTGGGATTGCCCCTGCCGAAAGGCCCCAGCGGTTCAAGCTGACGCACCAGATTATACGAAATATCACGGATTGGGCATATCGCGTCAATTTCAATCTTTGCAGTCGAGGCGGTCTGGCGAAAATTTTCCGCCGCGTATTTCTCAAACGCATCGGCAAATTCGCCTATCTTTGCCGGCTCAAGCGTAATGCCTGCGGCCATGGAATGACCGCCGAACTTTACAACATATTTGCTGCACGCGCTGATTGCGCCATAAATATCGAAGCCCTCGATGCTTCTGGCCGATCCTTTGCCTAATCCGTTTTCGGTATTGATAAGAATCGTCGGTTTGTAAAATTTGTCAACTACCTTTGCGGCGACTATCCCGACAATCCCCGTGTGCCACTGTTCGGAACCAAGCACGATTGTCCGCCGATCGGGGTGGTCAAGACCGGCCTGTGTAATCACTTCGCAGACCTGCTGGAATATTTTTCGTTCCGCACTTTGCCGCTGATAATTTTGCTGCTTAAGATAATCGGCAATTCGTAATGCCCGAACCTGACTGTCGGTGGTAAGCAGTTCAACGGCTAATCTTGCATGTCCCATTCTGCCCGCCGCGTTGAGCATCGGCGCAAGTATAAAGCCGATATGATAGCTGTCGAGTTTTTGGCCTTCCAGACCTGCGGCGTTAATCAGTGCGGCAAGCCCCGGCATAGAACAGTCGTGCATTGCCTTAAGGCCGAAACTTGCAATAATCCGGTTCTCGCCGCGAAGCTCGATAACGTCGGCAATCGTACCCAGGGCTGCAAACACCGTGGCGTTAATCAGAAACTCCCGCAATTTCGGGTTGGTCCGTCCGGCTGATTTAAACCGGTTGGTCAATGCCCAGGCCAGCTTGAAAGCGACTGTGGCCCCGGCACATTTTGGATTGGCATAATCGCCGAGCATCGGATGTACGATGACATTTGCATCGGGAAGAGTTGGCTCTATGGTATGGTGGTCGGTAATTATCACATCCATCCCCAGTTGGCGCGCTAATCTAACCGAATCAGCAGCAGTGATTCCGCAGTCAACCGTGATAAGCAGTTTTGTACCGTCGGCGGCGATTTGCCGAACAGCGCCGTCATTCAGGCCGTAACCCTCGTCAATACGGTGAGGGATATAAAATTCTGCCGGCGAACCGAGCAGGCGGATGATGTGCCACAGGATAGCGGCAGCGGTAATGCCGTCAACGTCGTAATCGCCGTAAATAGTGATTTTTTGCCGACTTGCTATGGCCCGGCAGATTTCTTCCGTTGCTGCCGGTACGCCCGGCATCACATCCGGTTCAATCAGTTCGGTAAGTTTGGGATTCAAAAAGGATTTAGCCTGTTCGGCAGTTGCAACACCTCTGTTGACAAGTACCTGCGCAAGAACCGGCGGAATTTTCAACTCATCGGCCAGGCTCAGAGATTCAGCCCTTGCCGGGTGGATAAACCAGCTTTTATTATGCATCCCTGCACGCATAAAATCCAATACCTCAACGCGGCAAAATGATATTTTGGGGTATTATACCATCCCTTGCAGTCAATGCAATTCGATAATAACACATATCGGCGGTATTATAATTCTACTACGCTATATTGCCTTTAGCTATTGTAATCTAATTTCTTATAATATAAGGATTTAAATCCGAAATCCGAATATCGAAATCCGAAACAATATCGAATATTCAAAACTAAAATGTTCAAAACAAAAACCTAAAACAATGGAGTTTTTGTTTTGGTTATTTTGATTTGGAATTTTGAATTTGTTTTGGATTTCGGATTTCGTGCTTCGGATTTTTAGTCTGTTTCGTTTCCATATTACAAATAGCGTTGTAGCACTAAGACTTGTCCGACGGATTGCTTCTTCAATCCCAAATCCCAAATCCAAAATCCAAAATCCAAAATCTAAAATCTAAAATCTAAAATCTAAAATCGGTCTGGCATTATAAATGTTCAGGCTCTGTCAAATCCTTGTATGTTTCCCGTCTGCGAATAACACGCCACTTGTCGCTTTCGACAAGCACCTCTGCCGCACGAGGACGGGCATTATAATTGCTTGCCATCGAGAAGCCGTAAGCTCCGGCAGTAAAAATCGATAACAAATCATTCCGTTTTATCGGCGGCAAGGCGCGGTCCTTTGCGAAGAAATCGGCTGTCTCGCAAATCGGTCCGACAACATCTACGGCCTGCAGGCCCGCCAGCGGAACTGCAAATTGCCTTTTGTTTATTTCAAATTGTTTTTTGACTTTTGCCGGCCAGATAAAATGAAAAGCCTCATAAAGCGGCGGCCTGATAAGGTCGTTCATACCCGCGTCAACAATCACAAACTGCTTTTCGCCGCCCTGTTTGGTGTATAAGACTTTGGTAAGCAAAATGCCTGCATTTGCAATTATGGCCTTGCCCGGTTCAAAAATGATTTTAAGATTTTTATTTTTCAATAGAGGCACAAGACCTTTTGCATAATCCGCCGCCGACGGTACTGTGCCGGACTCGTAATCTGCGCCGTATCCGCCGCCCAGGTCGAGCATTTCAATTTTATGGCCTTTTGCCCGAAGCGCGTCGATTAAAGGCAGAATTTTTTCGACGGCCTCTGTGTAGGGGTCTGTCGTTTTGCCGCCGCTGCCGAGATGTATATGAATTGCGCACAAATCGACGAATCCGTTATTTGAAAAATCGGCAAAAACCTTTTGTGCCCGCTCGATATCAACACCGAATTTGGTTTCTTTTTTGCCGGTTGTAATATAGCGGTGCGTTTTTGGGTCAACATCGGGATTGACGCGCAAAGCTGCTTTTGTCCTGATGTTGCACTGTCCGGCCAGGCGTATTATATTTTGCAGTTCCGCCTCGGATTCAATATTGAAGCAGCCGATGCCGGCTTTTAATGCTGCGATAATTTCGTCGTCGGTTTTGCCTACGCCGGCATAAACCACTTTTTTCATATCATTAGCAGCCTGCTGAACGCGGTGCAGTTCTCCGCCGGATACTATATCGAAGCCGCTGCCGAGTTTAGCCATTATTTTTAGTATGTTGATGTTCCCGCAGGCCTTCACGGAATAGCAAATCGTCGCATCAAGTTCGGCAAAGGCATTTTGCATTTTCCGAAGATGATCCGTGAAAGTTGCACGGGAATATATATAAACAGGCGTACCGACTTTGGCGGCAATATCCCCGACCGCAACATTTTCGGCAAACAGAGTTCCGTTTTTGTATGTAAAATAATCCATAATTTTTAGTTAGCCCCGCGATTTATTCGCGGGGTATTTGTTGACTATGTTAATCATGAAAAAATTGCCGAACCGATACGCAGCATTGTAGCTCCTTCCTCGACGGCAATGGTATAGTCCTGACTCATACCCATACTGATATGTCTGAACTCTTTGCCGACGGCGCCGCTGATGCGTATTTCTTCAAAAAGCTCCCTGGTTCGCATGAAACACGCCCGCACCAAATCTTTGTTCAGCGTAAGCGGAGCCATCGTCATCAGTCCGACAAGCGAAAGGTTCGGCATCGTGGCCAGTTGTTCTGCCATGTGAATCGCCGCTCCTACCGGCACGCCGTATTTTTGCGGCTCTTCGGAGCAGTTCACCTGTAGCAGTATCTGCGGCTTTGGTTCCGTTCTAATGGAAAATTTGTTAATTTCCTCGGCAAGCCGCAGCGTGTCAACCGAATGAATTATCTGTGAAATTTTCAAAATATGCCTTACCTTATTCCGTTGCAGATGGCCTATCATGTGCCAGGTGATTTTAGTCAATTCGGGCAGTTCGTTCCTGTTCTGCTGCATCCATTCGGCTATTTCATCAGAAACGGGCTTTAAATTCTGAAGCCTGTTTTCGCCGAGGTCTGTGACGCCCAGACGAATGACCTCTTTGATTGACTCGGTGGTTGCGGTTTTGGTGACGACTATTATTTTTATATCGGCGGGATTGCGTCCGATGCGCACGGCAGTTTCTGCAATGTCATTTTTGACTTTTTCAAGTCGTTCCGATATTTTGTTTGTAAGCTGCATATAATTACGGCAAAAAATGCCTGTTGTTTTTCAATTTTATCGGTAGATATTCATTCACTACAAAATCAAGGCCGTGCTTGGCAAACGCCTGCTGCTCAACGCGAACGCCCATGCTCAACATCTGGTTGATTGCTTTTTGCCAGTCTTTATGATGTTTTACAAACGGGTCGTTTTTCAGAGCGTCCCTGGCCCGCTTGATGTCAACATCCTTTAGGGGGTGCGTCGGCAGTTTATAGTCTATTATATCCTGCGGCGTAACGCCAAGAAATTTTGCGACAGGCACGCAAAAATACTGATTTAAATGGGCTGCGTTGCCGGAACCCACCTTCAGCGTACGGTAAATATTAAAATAACCGTAAGGGTCGCCGTCAACAAATGCATATACCGGCAGTTTCAAATCGTCGCTCAATCTCCTGATAAATCTTCTGCACGCCCTCGTCGGCACGCCGCCCATGCTTATCAGGATACAATTGTTTTTGTCCCAGTAATCATATTTTACCAGACGCTGAAACATACCTGCCGTTTCGATGGCAAGAATAAATTTCGCATTGCTTTCAAAGCCTAAATTCTCAACTTCAATAGGTATCGAATATGCGCCGGAGCCGAACTTTGTACAATCGACTTTTAATGTTTTGCCTTTGGCGTCCCTGTCGATAACGATAAGTCTGCCGGCCACATCGCCGCCTTTTTCCTCAGGGATAAACCTGAGCTGCTCGCGGTTCACCGCAAACATAGCCTCAATATCATCCATAATGGTATCGCTTTCAGGCTGTTCGTCAAAACCGGCCTTCCCCCAGTTTTTGGAAATATAATACGCCTCTCGCTTGGTGGCCATATCAGCAGTGTCAATAAGCTCCTTCGATAAGGCCATCATTTTCAGGGTCTGCGCAAAGGTTTTTACGGTACTTACGGTGAGCGTTCTTTGCTTGTTTTTGCCGAGCATTTCAAAATGCCCAATATTGCCCGTGTATTTGACATTGCTCAACGCCCGCACAGGCGTAATCATACTGGGCTTTTGACGCTTTAGAATTTTTGTTTGTACATCCCTGGCTGCGTCAATTATCTTCTTTGAAACATTTGAAACAGTTGCTTGTCTGCTTTTGGTCATCAAAAACTCCGGACAAAATAAGTACATTAAAGGTTTTTACAAAACCAGCCGATGTAGTTTACGGCAAAATATCGCCATATTCAAGTGAACCTGCCCAACTTAATGCTGATTTAGGGCAAATATTATTTGACATAAGGCCTTTTTTGTGATTTCATACCGCACAAGGGCAGTTTGACCTTGACAAAGCTCTTGAAGAAGTATATGATAGTATTTCTGAAATAATGCCCACGAAAAGCTGTCAAACCACAGCTTATCGAACCTCGGCGAGGCAGTGTCAACAGGTGGTTTCCCCCCCAGCCACGTTTGGCTACCTCGCCATTTTTTTGTACTTACCAATACACCGGATATAGTGAATCCGCTAAATCCTGCTAATAGGAGAGATTTTTATTGTTCTGTGATTCTTACTATAACACTGCGGCTTCGTGGGCCGTCAAATTCACACAAATATATTCCCTGCCAGGTGCCGAGAATCAGCCGACCGTCTTTAATCAGTACTGTTTTGCTGCAGCCGACCAGCGAGCTTTTGACGTGTGCGTCGCTGTTGCCTTCGCTGTGCCGGTAGCCTGTTCTGTGGTGTGGGATAAGCTGTTCGAGCGTTAATAATATATCGTGCGTAACGGAAGGGTCTGCATTTTCGTTAATCGTAACAGCCGCGGTAGTGTGCGGGCAATAGATTGTAACAGTGCCTTGTTTTGTATTCGATTTGTTAAGAACCTGCTGCACCTGGTCGGTAATATCAATCATTTCACAGCGTTTGGTTGTATTGATTTTGATAATTTCATCAAAGATTTTCATTTTTCTTTCCTGAAGTTTTTACCTGTTTTAATGCTGCCAATTGTATTAAATCCTGTCTATCCTGTGGCCGATTGAGCGATTTTTTAGATTTGATCAGGGCATCAAGACTTAGCACTCGATAGGTTTTGTGGCCGATTTTTATATTTATTGAATTTTCAACGACCTTGTCAAATTTGCCCAGACCTTCTACTACACCAAGACAATCAAGCTGGCCGATGTCGGTATCGAGATAAAGATTCTTTAATTTTCCAACATTTTGTTCATTTAATACGAGCGCCAGCCGTTTTGGGGTCATTCTGTGAACAGGGTGAATATCCCGGATTGCCATGAATAATTTCATCAGATTCTCGGATGTGAATTTGCAGCAGATGTCGATATCCTGCGTTATTCTGGTTGTCCCGTGAAATGTGCCGGCCAGGCCTCCAATGATAACAAATTCCACTCCGGCGTCATGCAGCCGGTCGATAAGATTTAAAAACTCATCCTTCATTGTTTTACCGCGGCTTTATGAAATTTCCGAAAAGTATTTAATGCTATTTGGTGTCTTCTAATACGCTCTGCCGGAGTGCGTTTGAGATTATCGAGAAGCATATAGACATCTACGCCCTCTTTGCGGGCCTTTTTGAGTGCAGGATACTTTGCTATCAGCTTTTCATATTCCGGAATCATAATTGAAATATATTACATTTGCTCTACAACATCAATGCCGAGCAGCTCATTCAGGCCGTGTTTGATAGTCTGTGCAGTCAGTTCACAAAGCAGCAGCCGGGTCGGCCGGCTTGCCGCATCTGCGTCCAACACCGGACAGGCGTTATAAAATCCGCTGAACTTTTGAGCCAGCTCATAAAGATACTGCGTCAGAAAATTCGGGCGATAATCTCTTGTGGCCGCTTCGACGGCCTCGCCGTAGCGAACAATGTGTTTTGCCAGATCGAGTTCCTCGGCTGTTGTAAAGTTCAGTTTTGCAGCCCGTTTGATTTCGCCGTCAACGTCAATATTTTTTTCTTCCGCCTTGCGGTGAATAGACTTTACGCGGGCATAAGCATATTGCATATACACAGCGGTATTGCCATCCATTGCCAGCATTCTGTCAAAGCTGAAAACGTAATCGCTTGTGCGATTGTTCGAGAAATCAGCGTATTTGACCGCGCCTATGCCTACGGCATTAGCAATTTGACGTTTTTGTTCTTTGTCTAATGCAGGGTTTTTCTGTTCGACGATTTTTCCTGCACGGCTGACGGCCTCGTCGAGCAGTTCCTGCAATTTTACGTTTTCCCCGCTGCGGGTTTTGAACGGCCTGCCGTCATCGCCCAGCACCGAGCCGAAAGTTACATGGACAAGCTCAATATTTTCATTTACCCACCCGGCTTGTTTTGCCACAGCAAAAAGCATCTGGAAATGCAACTGCTGCCTTGCATCGGTAACGTAAATTATTTTGTTTGCGTGCAGTTGGTTTATTCTAAATCGCAATGCTGCCAGGTCTGTCGTTGCGTATAAATACGCCCCGTCGGACTTTTGAATTATAAACGGCAGGGGCTGTCCTTCTTTTGTTTTGAATCCTTCCGGGAAAATACAAATCGCGCCGTCGGATTCCTTTGCAAGCCCGGCCTTTTTCAAATCTCCCACAACCCCTGGCAGCATATCTTTATAGAAACTTTCGCCGCGTTCGTTTTCCTTGTGGAGGTTTACGCCAAGTCGGTTATAAATCGGCTGATAATTTTTTCGAGATTCATCAACAATATGTTTCCATATATTCAAAGTTTCGCTGTTGCCGTCATGCAGTTTAACAACTTGTTGTCTGCTGAGTTTTTCAAAGGATTCGTCGGCATCACATTTGGCCTTAGCATTTTTATAAAATTGCTCAAGGTCGGATATATGTATTGAGTTCTGAATTCTGAGTTCTGAATTCTGAGTTCTGAATTCTAAATTAAGATATGCAACAAGCATTCCGAACTGTGTTCCCCAGTCGCCGATATGATTTTGCCGGATTACATTATGTCCTGCGAATTCAAGCATTCTGCAAATGCAGTCGCCGATGATGGTGCTGCGAAGATGGCCGACGTGCATTTCCTTTGCTATGTTCGGGCCGGAAAAATCAACGACAACAGTTTTACTTTGCTGTTCTTTGTCAATGCCGAGTCGTTCAGGGTCAGAGTTGATTTGCAGCAGGGCGGCTGAAATGTATTCCGGTTTTAGTCGCAGATTTATAAAGCCCGGGCCGGCAATTTCCGGCTTTTCGCATATATCGCTTATATTGAGCTTTTCGACGATTTGCTCGGCGATTTTGCGGGGATTGCTTTTAAGTTTCTTTGCAAGAACCATTGCGGCGTTGGCCTGATAATCTCCAAACTTTGCATCCGTTGCAACGGTTACCATTGCCGGAGAATCTTCACCGCTGACAGTCTTTATCGCCTGGCAAATCTGCTGGTCTATTATATCAATTACTGGTTTCATTCTTTGCCGCAGAGATTTTAATTTTTAGCCACAGAGACCGTAGTACAGAGAAAAGATTTCAATGGCTGCGAACTAACACGAATTTTAAATCCTATGCTATTTTTTCCATCTGCTGATAGGTAAGTTCAGCAATGTTAGCCTTCAATTTTGCATGTTCAATTGTCATACCGACCAGATTTCCATCTTTATCAAGGTCGATATAAATATTTTCATTAATTTCTCTTGTTTCCGTTATTTTGTTGTTTGAAAACTCAAACAAGGCGGTATCAGTGTCGTGAAAGTATTTTATCTTCATATTTTATCTCCTACAATTTGAAGTCTCTGTCGAAAAACGCATTATGTACTGTTTGGCCGTCTTCTAATAATATGACTCGCAAATATCGTCCGGCTTCCTTGATCATTGCCCATTTTCTTACTCTGCTGTCGTTTTGGATTTCGACCTTTTCCGGGTGTATTATTGTCTGCTCAATCCATTCATCCTTAATACAGGCTCGGTCTGGCCGCAGCCTCGTGTATTCAAAATAAGCGGTAACCTTTCGCATTCAAGTCCCTTTTCTGCAAAGATGTTTCTATTATAACCACAGAGAAGAAATTCTAATGGCTATGAATATAAACAAATAGTCCTTAAGTCTGCTTTATTTTTTATTTTCGCTGTTTTTAATAAGTTCAGCAATGTTATATCCGTTTATTATCAATCCGACAATGTTGCAATCATCAATCATTATTCATCGATTTCGACTTTTTCCGCGTCGCCCCAGAGCAGTTCAAGGTCGTAATATTCGCGGTATTCTGCGTCAAATATATGTATCACAACGTCAACATAGTCCAGCAGCGCCCAGTGTGCAGTTTCGAGGCCGGCCTTGCCGAAAATATGCTGCTTCTTGGCTTTTGCAAATTTCATAATCTCATCACAGACGGTATGAATCTGTCGTTTGCTTGTGCCTGTGGCTATGACAAAGAAGTCTGCCGCGGGGCTTTTGCCCCGCAAATCAAGAATAACAATATCGTTACAATTCTTATCGCGAGCAATTTTTGCGGCGTCAATCGCAAATTTTTTGCCTTTATCATTGAGTTTTTTCGCTGGTTTTTTAGTTTTCCGTACCGTTTTTGCTTTTGCCAATTTTGATATTCCTGTAAAAACAAAGGGGCAGCCATATCTGGCCGCCCCTTTTATTCTAACCGCAAAAGACCCGCAGGTCAATATTGCTTACTTTTAAGCTGTGGTCTTTATATTTGGATTGGAGAAAATCCGGTTTAATGCGATATTGCGGATAAAATCGGATATTCCCTTAAAGCCCATACTACTTGCGGCATCGGCAAGGAGCATTTTTTCCTCGCTTGTTATACGTACATTGATTTGTTCGGTACGTATTCTGCTTGAAGCCGGAACAGGGGGCTTTTGGCCGACTTCGAGCATTGTAGCCACAGCGACCGTAAGAGCTTTTTCGATAGCCTTGTAGCATTCATCGGGTGTCTTGCCATCAGCAAAAACTGTTGGCAGTTCCACGCTGTTGGCGACAAAGCCAAGATTTTCATTCTTATCCATGATTATACGATAAGAACCTGCAATCTTTTGGGCCTTGTGCAAAATATTCTCTGCAAAAGGCGCATTGAGCTTTTTAGTCGGTTTCGCCGCGTTCTTCGAGGAATGTTTTGAATTTTTCAACATATTCCACACTCACCTTTCTGTTATGTACCGGAATCAGCCACGGAAGCTCATCGTCCTTTACAAAGACCCGGTACTCCTCATAGATTTTTTTCAGCTTCCATCCATGTGTCTCGAAAAGATTTAGGACTATCGAGAAATCAATTTCATTTTCCATTATTAAATCCTTTTAATCGACAAGGGGTGACTCCAAACCCGTCGATATATCTTGTTTTAGTATATCCTACGCTATACATTT
The DNA here is from genome assembly GCA_020721975.1 of Blastopirellula marina. Classification (GTDB taxonomy): domain Bacteria; phylum Planctomycetota; class Phycisphaerae; order Sedimentisphaerales; family UBA12454; genus DYLR01. The sequence goes on from DYLR01000002.1 coordinate 17,780, forward strand.
GTCAAGTATTTTAATAAATTTTCCCATAAAAAAAAGATGGGTCATTTTCAGACCCATCTTAAATTGTCGTAAGTGCTTGTTATTGCTTACTTTGCGTGCAAACCGAGCGCCTGGGCGATAATTGGGCCGAACTTTACCACTACACCCGCAAAGACCACTGCAACCATACTCATCAGCTTAATCAGAATATTCAAACTTGGTCCGCAGGTGTCTTTGAACGGGTCGCCCACCGTATCGCCGACAACCGCAGCCTTGTGAGCAGGGCTGCCTTTACCGCCGTAGTTGCCTTTTTCGATGAATTTCTTGGCATTGTCCCATGCACCGCCGGCATTATTAAGCGTTACTGCCACCGCGAACCCTGCCGTCATACCGCCGACCAGCAGACCCATTACGCCTGCCACATCGAGCAGCAGACCCGTTGCAACCGGAACTATAATCGCCAGAAGGGACGGCAGAACCATTTCCTTTTGAGCCCCTGCAGTAGAAATTGATACGCAACGGGCATAGTCAGGTTTGCCTTTGCCTTCCATAATCCCCGGAATTTCCTTAAATTGTCTGCGAACTTCATTAACCATAGCGCCTGCGGCACGCCCGACGGCCTTCATACTCAAGGCACAGAATACAAACGCCATCATTGCGCCAATGAAAACGCCGCAGATTAGTTTGGGATTCATTATATTAAGGTCATAGGCCTGTGTGAAATCCGTAAGTGTGGCAGTTTTTGCCGAGGCTGCCGTGAAGACCACATCGCCGATTTTGTAAATTCCGTCCACACTTGCAGCGGCCATTCTGCCGACCCAAATACGAATTTCTTCCAAATATGCCGCCAGCAGCGCAAGAGCAGTCAAAGCTGCCGAGCCGATGGCGAATCCTTTGCCCGTTGCCGCGGTGGTGTTGCCCAGTGCATCGAGGGCGTCGGTTCTTTTGCGAACTTCTGGTCCTAAACCGCTCATCTCGGCGTTGCCGCCGGCATTATCGGCTATCGGGCCGTAAGCATCGGTTGCCAGCGTGATTCCAAGTGTTGCCAGCATACCAACTGCTGCAAAGCCAATGCCGTAAAGACCGCTGAGTACATCTCTAAATCCGCCCGCGAATGTGTAAGCACAAAGAATGCCTGCTGCAATGGTAATTACCGGCAGCGCCGTTGAAAGCATGCCCGTGCCAAAGCCGTCGATAATTGTTGTGGCCGGGCCCATATTGGCCTGATATGCAATACCTTTTGTGGGTTTGTACTCATCCGAAGTAAAATATTCGGTGAACTGGCCGATAAGCACGCCTGCGATAAGGCCGGAGGCCACCGCCCCGAAGATTCCCCACGTAATCCAGCCTGTAGCGGCCATCACTGCCAAAGCGACAAAAATCAGCGCCGTACTGCCAAGCGTTCCCAACAGCAGCGCACGCAGCAGATTCTTTTGTGAAGCGTCTTCTTTGCAGCGAACAAAGAAAATACCCGCGATTGACAGGATATTTCCGATACCTGCGATAATCATCGGAGCAAGTACCATTTTCAGCACGTTAGCTTCGGTTCTTGTCCCTAATGCTGCCCCGATTGCCATTGTTGACAGAATCGAGCCGCAATAGCTTTCGTAAAGGTCTGCGCCCATGCCCGCCACGTCGCCAACGTTGTCACCGACGTTATCGGCAATGGTTGCCGGATTGCGGGGGTCGTCTTCCGGTATGCCAGCCTCGACTTTACCAACGAGGTCTGCACCCACATCAGCAGCTTTTGTATAAATGCCGCCGCCAACACGGGCAAACAAAGCCTGGGTTGAAGCTCCCATACCGAAAGTAATCATTGTGGTTGTGATTTCGACGAGTTTATGATGTGCGTCCATACCGACCGGCACAAGCTGAAGGCCTAAAAATGTCATGCCGCTTTGCATGTGCTTTGCTGTATAAACGAGTTTGTCGAGAATTAAATACCACATTGATATATCCAAAAGGCCAAAGCCGACTACTACCAGCCCCATTACCGCACCTGACCGGAAAGCGACCTGCAAACCGCGATTAAGGCTTTCGCTTGCACCTTGGGCGGTTCGGCTGGATGCGTTGGTTGCGGTTTTCATACCGAGAAAGCCGCAAAGACCGCTGAAGAAGCCGCCTGTGAGAAAAGCTATCGGCACAAACGGATTTTGCAATCCGAGATAAGCCAGCACGCCAAAAATAATCAACAGGGCAATGAATACGACCGTTACGACCTTATACTGCCTGAAAAGATAGGCGTAAGCTCCCTGGCGGACATAACCGGCGATTTCCTGCATTTTGTCGGCTCCTGCAGGAGCTTTCATCACCAGCTTATAGAAAAACAATGCAAAAAACAGCGCTGCCAAAGAACCGGCCGGGGCAATCCACCAGATTGCCGGTGTAGATGATTCAGATACGGCCTGGCCGGCATCGCAGCAAACGCCAGGGCTACTGATATCGCAACATAGCGATTGTTCTGCAAATGTGAAGCAGCTAAATGCCGTTATCATTGCGACAAACAGAAATCCGACGACAAACTTATTCATTGGGCATCCTTTCCGAATTACACAACTAATAAAGGTTTTTGCGATTAATGCGCAATTTCCGTAAAAGTGTAGTGGATTTAAAACCAAATGCAAGAAGAAATTTAGGATTGTTCAATCTGAAAAATTGCTGTTATCGGGTTAATGCCGACAAACCGCGAATAGGTTTTATTTATCGCTTTTGTCGCAATTTTGTCAGGAACTGCGCGGGTGTGAAAATCAATGATTGCATTGCCGGCATTCATATTGTTAAAATACTACCAATGAAATGTTCTGTTGAAAAGAATGATGTTTCCCGTTATTGGTGAAGGTTTTTATGATGAATCCTTCGAGAAAAAGACGCCTTTTCAGGATTGTTGTGCCGGCCTTTCCGGCTTTTAATATCTATTCCCATATAGCCAAACAAACCACGGCTTTAGGACCGGTTTGCGTGGCGACTGCCGTCAATAAAATGGCCGCGTGGGATGTTGAGGTTATTGACGAAAACAATCTCGGCAGATTCGGACCCAGAGGACAGGATTGCGGAGCCGACCACGAGTATCTGCAAAAAATCAGGCCTGCCGATGTAGTTGGATTTTATGGCGGACTTACCAGTACTATACCGAGGCTGTATCAGCTGGCGCGGTTTTATAAAAATCAGGGGATTACCACAATTGCCGGCGGACAGCATTTTGCCGAGGATAATATAGCCGAGGCGCTGTCCGGCAGTATCGACTATATTGTAATAGGCGAAGGCGAAGAAACAATCAGGGAACTGCTGGACGCATTTGAAACCAATAATGACGTAAGCAAAATCGCAGGCATTGCATATCTGAAAAACGGCAATATTGTAATTACTGCAAAACGCCAGCGGCTGACCGATTTTGACAAACTGCCTCTGCCGGATTTTTCACTCGTTCGATACGCGAAATTAAAGATTTATCCCGTCGAAAGGATACGCGGCTGCGGAATGAATTGCGAGTTCTGCACCGTTAAAGACAAGCCGAGATTTGCCGAGCCGCAGCGGCTGCTTGACCATATAGCGCTTCTGGTGGAGACAAGAAACGCCAGACATTTTTTTATAGTCGATGATCTTTTCGGTCAGCAGCGCGACGAAACAATAAGGTTTTGCAATATGCTTGCGGATTACGAAAAAACGATAGGCAGAAGGCTTGGCATAACGGTTCAAATAAGACTGGACAAGGCTCGCGACAGCGAACTGCTGTCTGCGATGAGACGTGCAGGTATTACAAATGTAGCTATTGGTTTTGAATCGCCGATTGAGCAGGAACTTAAGGCCATGAACAAGCATGTAAACGCAGCCGATATGCAGTCGCTTGCGCGAATATACCACAAATTCGGCTTTCTGGTGCATGGCATGTTCATTTTTGGTTATCCGCTGCAGGAAAACGTCAAGTTTGAAATGTCCGCCGAACAGCGAGTAAAAATCTACAGGGATTTCATAAAAAAAGCGAAAATAGATACGGTGCAGGTGCTGCTGACCTGTCCGCTGCCGGGTACGGAATTGAGAGAAAGGCTGAAAAAGCAGAACCGTATTTTCCCGCTCAGGGATATTGGATGGGAATACTATGACGGCAACTTCCCACTGTTTGTTCCTGATGAGCCTCTAACCCCTGAAGAAATGCAGAATTCGGCAAGAAAAATCATGGGCAGGTTTTACCGCTTAAAAGATATGTTTCTTATAGCGATGAATATCTTTTCTTTCCCTGCCATTATTTTCTTTGTTCATAATTTTAAGGCCGGCTGGAAGAGGTGGTATCGGCTGTGGCGTAATCACCTTGTGCGTTTCGGCGGCTGGATGATTATCAGGCGATGGAATTCGCAGTTCGGCAAAAATAAATTCCTGCAAAAACTGAAAAATGCGAAGGAGCATCTCGTCACAGTGCAATAAATTTGATATCGCATCATGAAATTTCTTTCGCGGTTTTTGGCCGAAACCGAAAGGCTGTGAGAAATATACTGGAACAATGTGGGAACAATATGGTACAGCCGCCTATTATTTCAAAAAAGCAGTCAGGAGTTTCTGTTAGTTTATTCAGGAAACCTGTTGAGTAAATGTGATTGTTGGGAAACATTTTTCGTCTATGTCAGCCCCGATGCCTGTCATTGGGGTCAGATTTATGCAAAGTCGTGATTACACTATACTGTTGACCCGCAGGACTGGCCTGCGGGCTAACCGCGGGGCGTAAAAATGCGGAGACCAAACCCGCCGAATAAATCGGCGGGCTAACAGGCTTATTGTGTTAGAGGTTCTAACAATCGCAGGCCCTAAATATTGAACGTTTTGTTCAGTTTTTTATGTTTAAATTTTTTACGGCCATCGGCGTATTCCGCGACGGTTTGTCCGCTGCCGATGAGCTTCCATTTATAGATTACAAGCCCTTCAAGGCCGACAGGGCCGCGAGCATGAATTTTATTTGTGCTGATGCCCACTTCTGCACCAAGGCCGAAACGATAACCGTCGCTGAATCTTGTGCTTGCATTCCAGAAGACATCGGCAGAGTCAACCATTTCCATAAATTTCGCCGCAGCCTTTGAGTCCGTACATACTATCGCGTCGGTATGATGTGAGCCGTACTCGTTTATATGGTCAATTGCCTCATCGAGGCTGTCAACAACCCGTATGGAAATTATCGAATCGAGATATTCCGTTCGCCAGTCGGTTTCGCCGGCGGCAGCGGCTTTGATTATTTTTCGGGTTTTTTTGCAGCCGCGAAGTTCAACGCCTTTTTCAGACAAAACTTTTGCGACAGCCGGCAGAAATTTGCCGGCAATATCCTTATGAACAAGCAGCGTTTCAGCGGCATTGCAGACCGCGACATACTGGGTTTTGGAATCAACGGCGATTTTCACGGCCATATCGATTTGTGCATCGCTGTGGACATAAACATGGCATATTCCGTCGGCGTGGCCAAGCACCGCGATATTCGTATTATCCATTATATGCCGGACAAACTCGTTTGAGCCTCGCGGAATAATCAAATCGACGTACTTATCGAGCTTGAGCATTTCGGCCACGTCCTGCCTGGTCTCAAGCAGTTGAATCCAGCCTGCGGGCATACCCGCATCCACAGACGCCTGCAAAATTATTTCGGCAAGTATTTTGTTTGTATTGATTGCCTCTGAGCCGCCTTTGAGAAGGACGGCATTGCCGCTTTTCAGACACAGCGTTGAAATCTGCACCAGAGCATCGGGCCTTGATTCGAAGATTATTCCGATTACGCCCAGCGGACAACTTACTTTATAAAGTTCCAGTCCGTCGTCGAGTTCGGTCGCATCGAGCGTTTTGCCGACAGGGTCGTCGAGATTGATAAGACTGTCTATGCCGTCGCAGACGTCCTGCAGTTTTTTTGAGTCGAATTTCAGCCTTTTTAGCAGCGATTCTGCGAGATTTTCCTGCCGGGCATGCGCTATGTCGGCCTGGTTGGCGGATATGATTTTTTCCGCATTGGCTTTCAGGCTGTCGCGGATTTGGATTAGTGCGGAGTTTTTGGCTTTTGCAGTCATCGCCGCGAGTTTCAAACCTGCCGAACGGGCAGCACCTGCCGATTGTTCAATTGCTGTTGCCATTATATTTGACACCTTATTATTGGCGGCATTTTATCAGAATTTACGGACAAGTCCACTGTTTTTGAAATGTGGTTTGTGTACCTTGAAAGCGTATATTTTATAATTCTATAACACTGTATTGCCTTTTGTTATTGTGAGCTAATTTATTTATCTTTTTTGTATCGGCAGCAGGTTTTGTCGGTTTCCCATATTGCAACTTCGTGCAATTGAGCATTGGGGAATTTGCCTTGTAGTCTGTTCCAGGCCAGCTCGGCAATATTTTCCACGGTTGGAATTTTATCCGAAAAGCCTTCCACATCCTGATTGAGATTTTTATGGTCAACCGCGTCAATAAAATTTTCATCAATAACCTGCTCAAACCTGCCTATATCGAATGGGCCGCTGTGCCGTGAAATTGTAACCTCAAGCGTATAATTATGGCCGTGGCCTGCGGGATTGGCGCATTTTCCGAACTTTTCAAAGTTCCATTGCTCGTCAAATCTGTCGTTCCAGAGTTTATGACTGGCGGCAAACTCAAATTTTTCGCTGTAATACATCATACCGGCAAACTCCGAATCAATTTTAATTTTCCGGGCGGGATTCATTTCAAGAGCTAAACTGCACAGCCGGCCTGCGGGCAGATTGTCGGCGAGCTTGTGCCAGACACACCGCAGCATATCGGCAAGCTGTTCAATTGTTATATTTTTTTTATTTCGCCAGGCAGTTTGAATATCATCGGCAATCAGCCCGACGGCGGTGTTTGTGACAATATCGTCAATGTCCATTACGTTAATCACAAAGCCGGTATTCACATCGACTCTGCCGGCAAGTTCAACCCATAACGCAAGATAAAACGCAAGACCGCGGCCGCAGGGTCTGCCGGCGAGCGAATTGCAGCCGGACGTTTGTTCGACTGCAAACGGGTCAATGTTAAATCTGACTTGTCTTAATAATTTGTGCATTACCCAGAACTTAGAATACAGAACTCAGAACACAGAATAAAGAGTTTTTCTTCTTATTTATTGTGCATTAAATGCAATACTTCCGCTCTGCTGCGGGGGTCTTTTTTGAATATGCCGCGAAGCGCAGATGTTACCATAACCGAGCCGGGCTTTTTGATGCCGCGAATTGTCATACAGCTATGGCTTGCTTCCAGCACAACCGCCACACCCTGCGGAGCAAGCTGATTCATAAGAAAATCGGCGATTTGTGTAGTAAGGCGTTCCTGCACCTGCAGGCGTTTTGCAAAACTATCGACAATTCTTGCGAGCTTGCTTATGCCTATAACCCGCTCATCCGGCAGATATGCCACGTGAGCGACCCCGATAAACGGCATCAAATGATGTTCGCATACGCTGTAAAATGGGATATCGCGCAAAAGCACCACTTCATCGCATTTTTCCGTAAATACGCTCTGGACGTGTGCCTGCGGTTTTTCAAAATGACCTGCCAAAAGTTCCTGATACATCTGTGCGACCCGCCTGGGAGTATTTTTGAGACCCTCGCGTCTGGTATTTTCGCCTATTGCAAGAAGAATTTCCCGCACAGCCTTTTCAATTCTCGGCACATCAATTTTTTTATTTGCCATTTGAAACCTCAAAAGGAAGGGTTTTTGCCCCGCGGCCTGCCCGCGGGGTTCATAAGCCATTACTTCACCATATTTATCACATACTGCACAAACAATCTTACGCCGAAGCCGCGGGAATGCGGGTCGGCGAATTTCTTCATCGGTTCGCAGGCCTGTGTGACGGGAGCCATATCAATATGCGCCCACGGCGTTTTGTCTGCAAATTCCCCGATAAACGACGCGCCGGTACACGCTCCGCCGTTGCGAGTGCCGATATTTTTCAAATCGGCGATTTTGCTTTTCATCTCTTCAAGATACTCATCGCCGCAGGGCAGATGCCAGACCGGCTCGCCGGACTGCTGCGAGGCTTGTTTAATTTGCTCGATGAGTTTTTCGTTGTTGCCCATGAGACCGGCCTTATATGTACCGAGAGCAACCATACAAGCTCCTGTAAGTGTGGCGATATCAATCATCGGTTCGCAACCGAGCTGTTTTGCATAATGCAGGCCGTCGGCGAGAATGAGCCTGCCTTCGGCGTCGGTATTTTGCACCTCGACGGTTTTGCCGCTGTATGTTGTAATGATGTCGCCGGGGCGATAGCTTGTGGCGGAAGGAATATTTTCCACGGCACATATCACCGCAAATACTCTGACCGGCAGTTTGAGTTTTGCAATGGCCTGCATTGAAGCCAGCACCGCTGCGCCGCCGGACATATCCATTTTCATCTCGTCCATATTCTGTGCCGGCTTAATGGACAGTCCGCCCGAATCAAAACAAACAGCCTTGCCGACAAGCCCCAGCGGTTTTTTATTTACCGCCTTGCCGGGATTGTATTTCAACACAATCATACATGGTCGATGTTCCGAGCCTGAGCCGACGGCGAGAATACCGCCCATTTTTTTTATTTTAAGCTGTGATTCGTTAAGTATTGTGCAGCTAAGGCCTGCGGTTTGCCTTGCGGTTCTTTTGGCGATTTCAGCCAGTTCGGCTGGATATATCATATTGGCAGGCCTGTTGGCAAGGGTGCGCGCAAAATTTTGAGTCTGGCCGATGACATCGCCGATTTTAATTCCTGCCGAGATTTTTTTGAGCGTCTGCTCTTTCGGCTCGACAATGGTAATATCAACGGCTGCCGGTCTGCCGTTTTTTTCGGAGGTGATAAATTCGTCATATTTATAGATGCCGAAATGTACCGCTTCAGCTATTATGCGTCCGATTTGTTCTGCATCGAATTTTTTTTCGTCGAACAGGCTGTGCAGAAACATCGCGGCATTGGAAACTTTCAGGCCGACTGCTTCCTTTGCGGCTTTGCAGACGGCCTGACGCAGCGTTTCATAAGATGCATCTTTGCTTTCGCCAAGTCCAACCAGTAAAAGTCTGTCGGCCTTGATTTTTCCGCCGGAATAAAGCACGGCGGTCCGGCCTTTTTTACCGTCAAAATCGCCGAGTTTTTTAAGCTGGTCAATCGCACCATCGAGCTTTTCGTTAAGGTGTTTATAAAGCTGCTCCGATGGTTTTGTATCGCTGAACAGCCCGACTGCGAGCAGTTGCGCTTTTTCGATACTCGTCGCCGATTTGATTGTTACCTTTAATAATTCTCTGGGCATAAAATATTTCCTCTATGCTGTTATTCGTTCACAATACTTCCATTTTTCCAATCACGTAAACAGTTATGGCAAAGATGTAAATTTTCACTCCCTGTGGGATCTTCAACATCAAGAAGCAACTTATGATTTTTTGAATACTCTCCTTTTTCAGGATTATATTCCCAGCTTATCCAGGCCTTTTGAATATTTATAATAGCAGGCGAATTACAATTATCACAATTCATTTTTTCTTTCGTATTATTTTTCTATTTTATTTTTACTTTCTGCGCGGTAGCGCAGGTATGCTTCAATAAACGGTTCAATATCGCCGTCAAGCACGGCCTGTACATTACCGCTCTGAAAATCAGTGCGGTGATCTTTTATCATCTGATACGGCTGCAAAACATAACTGCGAATCTGATAGCCCCAGGCGATTTCGCCCTTGTCGCCGTACATTTTCGCAAGCTCGGCGTCGCGTTTCTGCTGCTGCATCATATAAAGTTTCGACTTGAGCATTCGCATTGCCTCGGCACGGTTCTTGTGCTGGCTGCGGTCGTTCTGGCACTGCACGACTATGCCTGTGGGAATATGCGTTATGCGAATTGCCGAGCTTACCTTGTTGACATTCTGTCCGCCCGGGCCGCTTGCGCGATAGGTATCGACCCGCAAATCCGCTTCATTAATTTCGATTTCAATGTCTTCGTATTCCGGGATAACGTCAACGGCACAAAAACTTGTGTGCCGCCTTTTATTAGCGTCAAACGGGCTGATTCGCACAAGTCTGTGTACGCCGGCCTCGCAGCTTAATTTGCCGAATGCAAACGGGCCTTCAATTCGCATTGTAATTGAACGGATGCCCGCTTCTTCGCCGGGCGTGATGTCCATCTGTTCAAATTTGTAGCCGTTGTCCTGAAAATATCGCGTGTACATTCGCAGCAGCATTGACGCCCAGTCGCAGCTTTCGGTGCCGCCGGCGCCGGCGTGAATCGAGAAAAAGCACGGTTTGGAATCGTCCGGGCCGGACAGTGTGCCGGTTAGTTCTATCTGCCAGAGCTGTTTTTGCAGCGAAAGAATATCGCTTTCAAGCGAGCCAAGCGTCCGGCTGTCGTTTTCCGCCAGAGCTATTTCAAACAGTTCCTTTGTATCGGACAGTTTTTGGATAGCGGCGGCAGCCGGGTCGATAATGGTTTTTAATGCACTTAACTGCGTAACGACTTTTTTGGCCGAGTCGGGATTATCCCAGAAATTCGGCAGCGACATTTGCTGTTCAAGTTCGTTTCGCTGGGTTTGTTTGCCCGGCAAGTCAAAGCCAGGCCAGGATGTTGGTCATCCGGGCCTGCAAATCGCTTATCGCCGATTTAAGTTCAAAAATTTCCATATTCAAAACCAAAGCTGAAATAATAGTTATATAATCACAGCCGCAGATTGTTCACGCCATACTCACCGACCGAATATTAAAAAAGGCATTTAAGCCCATCCCCGCTGTGTATGATCCAATAGCATTAATGGCTTCTATAATATCTTTCAGATAATGGTCGTTAATATTGATTTATCTGTAAGGTCTTTCATTTCAAAAAGTTGCCATAAAATATCACTCGGACAGTATGCGCTAAAAATTGTGCTTTTTCAAGAAAAATTAAATTAGTGGTATTTGCCAAAACCCGTTCCGGCTGGTACACTATTGGCCTGCCCGCAGGCTGGGTTTGCGGGCTGGATAGGCGATTATTTCTGGGGAATTCCTGCTATGACAATGCGAATGAAAAGATTGGGCAAGACCGATTTGCAGATTTCCGCCGTTGGCCTTGGGGCTTGGGCGATGGGTGGGCCGTGGCTTTTCGGCTGGGGGCCGCAGGATGACAAAGATTCGCTCGAAGCCATTTTCGAGGCAATGGACTGCGGCATAAACTGGATAGACACCGCGGCCATCTATGGTCACGGCAGAAGCGAATGGATTATCGGCCATGCCCTGCGGGAAATGAAACGAAAGCCCCTGATTTTCACAAAGTGCGGCCTTTGCTGGGATGAAAAGTCCGAGCGCATACCGCGACTCAAACGCCAAAGTATAATGCAGGAATGCGAAGATTCGCTGCATCGGCTTGGCGTCGAGGCGATTGATTTATATCAGATACATTATAATCAGCCGCCGGAAGATATTGAAGAAGCCTGGGCGACAATGGCCGATTTGAAACAGCAGGGAAAAGTCAGACATATCGGCCTGTCGAATTACGCCGTAGAGCAGATGCAGCAGCTTGAGAAAATTGAAACTGTCGAGACGCTCCAGCCGCCGTATAGTATGCTGCGAAGGGATTTTGAACAGGGTCTTGCCGACTATTGCAAAAAAAATGATATTGGCGTTATAATTTACAGCCCGATGCAGCGGGGGCTTTTGACGGGTAAATTCACCGCTGAGAAGGTTGCCGCTTTACCGCCCGGCGACAGTCGCAGAACCAATCCTGATTTTACAGAGCCGCGATTTAGTGTAACGCTTAAGCTTATTGAAAAACTAAAACCTCTTGCCGCTCGGCACGGCAGAACAACCGGCCAGTTGGCCGTTGCCTGGACGCTTGCCAATCCGGCCGTCAGTGCGGCGATTGTCGGGGCAAGACGCAAAGGCCAGATTGCCGAAACCGCACAGGCCGCCAACTGGCAACTGACCGAATCGGAACTAAATGAAATTGAAAAGTATTTGCAGGAATGGCAAAAAGAGATTGAAAAATGATGAAGCAAAATAATATTTATACAAGTCCGCTGGTTGAGCGAAATGCCTCGGCGGAAATGGCCGAGCTTTTCGGCGCGCAAAAGAAGTTCAGCACATGGCGACGACTCTGGCTGGAGCTTGCAAAGGCACAAAAATCGCTCGGCCTTGACATTACGCAGGTTCAGATAAATCAAATGGCTGCACATCTTGACGATATAGATTTCAAAAAGGCCGCCAAATATGAAGAAAAATTCCGCCACGATGTAATGGCCCATATTCACGCCTTCGGCGACGTTGCGCCAAAGGCCGCGCCGATAATTCACCTCGGCGCGACAAGCTGCTACGTGGGCGATAATGCCGATTTAATAATTATGCGCGACGCAATGCGAATAATCGCTGGAAAAATTGCATGCGTAATAGATAAGCTCTCGATATTTGCAAAACAATATCGTGCGGCGCCGACGCTGGGCTTTACGCATTATCAGCCCGCACAACTGACAACCGTCGGCAAGCGGGCAACGCTGTGGGCTTATGATTTCGCAGCAGACCTTGCCGAGATTGAACGCCGGATTGAAACAATGCCTTTCCGCGGAGTCAAAGGCACTACCGGCACGCAGGCCTCGTTTCTGGAGCTTTTCAACGGCAATCATAAAAAAGTTCTCGCCCTTGACCAAATGGTTACAAAGGCTTTCGGTTTTACACACAGCTGTAAAGTTGCCGGCCAGACCTATTCGCGCAAAATCGATACGTTGATTATCAATTCGCTTGCCGGCATCGCACAATCGGCGCATAAAATGTGCAATGATATTCGTCTGCTTGCGAACTTAAAGGAAATTGAAGAACCATTCGGTAAAAATCAAATAGGCTCGTCCGCAATGGCTTATAAACGCAATCCGATGCGCTGCGAACGGGCAACGTCGCTTGCCCGGCTGGTGATTTCTCTTTCAACCAGCCCCGCAATGACTGCGAGCGAACAATGGCTCGAACGCACGCTTGACGATTCCGCAAATCGCCGAGTTGTGCTTCCTGAAGCGTTTCTTGCGACCGACGGCATTTTGGAAATTTTGATGAATGTTGCCGATGGTCTTGTGGTGTATCCAAAGGTGATAGCTGCTCACGTTGCCGCGGAACTGCCTTTTATGGCGACGGAAAATATTCTAATGGCTGCCGTAAAAGCAGGCGGCAATCGTCAGGAACTGCATGAAAAAATTCGCGTACATTCGCACGCCGCTGCAGCGGAAGTTAAACAATACGGCAGGGCAAATGATTTGATTGCAAGATTGAAAAATGACCCCGCCTTTGCAAAGGTTGATTTTACAAAAGTGCTGAATGCGAAGAATTATATCGGCCGAGCGCCGCAGCAGGTTGACGAATTTATCCGTGATATTGTAATTCCCATTCGCAGAAAATATAAAAATTCCCTGAATAAAACAGCAAAACTTAAAGTTTAATTTTTAGATCTGCGGGAAAGTTCGCAGGGTTTTGATAATAAAACGAAAGGATTCCAATGACACGTGAGCAGCTGATTAAACGCATCAAGGCCGTTGCGTATCTCGAAGGCGATTTTATTCTCCGCAGCGGCAAACGCAGCAAATATTATCTGGATAAATATTTATTTGAGACCCAGCCGGATATTCTCAAGGCCCTCGGCGTTGAATTTGCAAAATATGTTACCCCTGACGTTACGCTGATTGCCGGTGCGGAACTGGGCGGTATTGCCCTTGCCGCGGCCTGCGCAATGGAAGCCGGAAAGCCCTGGATAATCGTTCGCAACAGCAAAAAAGATTACGGCACAGGCAAACTTATCGAAGGTGTGATTAAAAAGGGCGATGTGGTTCTTTTGGTTGAGGATATTGCAACTACCGGCGGCCAGGTGCTTGAAGCGGCAAAAGTGATAACCGAAGCGGGCGGGAAAATTAAAAAAATTGTTGCCACAATCGACCGCAAACAAGGCGCCGAGGAAAACATTACCGCCGCAGGTTATAAATTTGAAAGTCTGTTCACAAAACTCGACCTCGGCATCACGGACTAATTATGCGGTATATGTCGTAGCATCATTCCCACTCGTTTTGCATCCACTGGCTGCAAAGAATCGCGAAATCTTCAAGGTTCACATAGCAGTCGCCGTTAATATCGCCCGGCACAGGGTCGCTCTTGCACGGCGGCCAATACGCCATCCAGTAATACGCCATCTGCTCAAGGTCGAGCATATTTACCTGCCCGTCATCAACGATATCCGCTGTCAAAGTTTTCCCTGTATGAGTTATTACCGTAAGGCCGTCCCACTCATTACCTCCTGGGTTGGATATTTTGACAAAGCCGCGATAAAAACCGCCGTCATCTCTATAGCCGATAATACAATATTCGCCGTCTGGTGCACCGGAAATATTCTCCCAAAATTCGGTTCCGCCTGTTGTCCAGCCGCCGTAGTAATATTGATTATTTGAACCTCTTACGGCATCAACCGGAATCGGCTGATGAGAAACAATTACATAATATGGATAGTTCCCGCTTACTGTGAGCGAAGAACTGTTCTGCGATTCACCGAGTTTTACATAGTCGGTATTTTGAATGTTATGATAATATTCCCACCAGTTTCCATAAATATTATAATCTGTACTTCCACCCCAGACCTCATAAACAATCCACGGCTGACCGACGGTAAAATTGATATATGAACAGGCTGTTTTGCCACACCAGTATCCGATGCCGTTAGCGTTGACCTGATATTCATAATTGTCAAAGTACAGGGTTGCTTCCCATAATCCTGCCGCAAGCTGCAATGGCCCGACTGATGTTGTCAATTTGTTTAATTCCTGGTTGAAATAGGTCTGGTCATCATTTAACTCCAGCTCAAAGTATATGCTTTTCGCATTAGGGTCTGTACAGCTTTGCCATGTTGCCGTCAGCGGGGAACTGATACTCGTAAAATCGGCAGGCGATGTAAATATTGGTTTTTGTACCGGCTGAGGTATCGGCTGCGAGGTCTGGCTGTCGCCATAATAGAAACTCGCCATCTGTGCGCCGCCGGAAGTATAATGTAGAACCACGGCATACCATCCGTCGCCGAACTGCGATAATCCGCTCATGTCCGCAGCTTCTTTTTTAAGTTCCCAGCACCAGGCCTGTTCCTGTTCATCCCAGTTTCGTTCAGTCCAGACCTGATTAACATCATCCCATGTGCCGGTGGTATTGGGAATCAGAAATGTATAACCGACCGGTGTTGTGAATTCGATATAACCAACTTCATCGTCGGTGTACATTTCAATATCGATGTTGCAACTGACTGGCGCATACCCGCCGTTGGGATATTCAAGTTCCGTCCATATCGACACTAAAAACAGATGCTCTTCCGCCTCGGCCCGGCAAACACTGCAAAAGGCAAATACAACCAGCAAAACAAAAGCATACTTACTCATCCGACACCTCATAATTCCCCGACCAGCTTATATTATTTGCTTGAATATTTCTCCGCAAAGTATTTATTTTAACAATCGTGCGTGATAAATTCAATATGGGAGCAAAAACAGTGCGCAAAAAGAGATACCGACAGCTCCTGAATCTGTCGGTATCTCAAAATCGACGTATGAAGAAGTTAATGGCAATTAGTATTACATAGTATCCATCCCTGATATTCGACCCCGAAGGGTGTTTTCCCATTTTTGTTGCGGCCGCAACCCAAAACCCTCGGCTCAGCAGTTTTGCCCACTTATATCGGGCTTAACCATCATCCCCCCTGTTTGAAGCTCCAGATAAAATATAATAAATAAATCGTTGAAAGGCAAAATGAGCAAGACAAACGGGTTAACCCGCATTGTGTTCAAGACCTCGTGATAAATGTGGTTTAAATACGGCCAAGAAAACTCACAAGGCCGTCAAGAATTGTATAAGGGTGAGGCGGGCAGCCGGGTATATACAAATCCACCGGCACAATATCGTCAGCGCCGTTGCATGTTTCTGCATGTCCGCGGTATATTCCGCCTGAAATTGCACATGCCCCGACGGCTATTACAAATTTGGGTGATGGAACTGCGTCATAAGTTTTTTTCAGGGCCAGATTCATATTTTTCGTTACGGGGCCGGTAACAAGTATTCCGTCGCAGTGCCGCGGCGAAGCCACAAACTGAATTCCGAATCTGCCGAGGTCGAAGGCAAGCGTTGTAAGCACATTAGTGTCGGCTTCACAGGCATTGCATCCGCCTGCACTGACCTGACGAAGTTTTAATGACCGTCCGAAGATTCTTCTGCTTTGTCTGTCGAGCATTTTCACAAGTTTTGCTTCTTTATCACAGTACAGCAGGTCATCGCGCCTTGTCGCGGCAAGACGATAATCTCCTGAAAACTCTATAGCGCCGGATGAACATATCCGGCTGCATTCTCTGCAAAAAATACATTTGCCCATATCGATATAAATTTGGTTATTCTTCAGGGCTATTGCGCCGGTCGGACAAATATTTTCGCATGCTCGGCACTGATTGCATTTATCGCAATGTAAAACCGGCCTGCCTGCGAACCGCTCCGGCATAATCGGCGGTTTTGCCGGAAACGGATAAGTGCGATAACCCTGTTTTATTCGCGATATTAAGGCTTTAAGCATAATAACCTCACAGGTCGTGTCCGCAGTAGGAAAGATTGAAACTTTTATTGCACAGCGGAAAATCGGATATCTGCTGATTTCTCATCGCCACAGCCAGACCCATCCAGTTATGAAATGACGGGTCGATGATTTTATAGCGGACAAATTGTCCTTCGGCATCGGTTACGGCAATATGACAGATTTCTCCGCGCCAGCCTTCAACCATTGCCGCTGCGATTTTGTTCGGCGCTGCAGGCGGTATTTCGGTTTGTACAGGGCCGCTGGGCATTGTGTCAAGCTGGTTTTGAATAAATGCTGCGCTGTGCTGTATTTCCAGCCATCGAACATACGCGCGAGCAAAAACATCTGCCGTATCCCATGTAGCAACCGGTATCTGGTTGAATCGGTATATACCGCAGGCAAAATTATATCGGCAGTCCTGATTAAGTCCGCAGGCACGGGCTGCCGGACCTACAAGTCCCAGCTTTGCGGCAAGCTGCTTCGATAATTTGCCGGTATCGTCAAAACGGCTCAGTACGGACGGAGTTGTCCAAAGGCAGTTGACGGCATTGGCTACATCTTTGACAGCGGCTGTCAGGCGTTTGCGCAGTTCGTCGATATGCCGTTTTTCTATGTCAAAATTTGTTCCGCCGGGGCGGACAAAATTTCGTCCGAAACGATTACCGCAAAGGACAGCCGTCATATTCAGGAAATCGCCTCGCAAACGTCCGCAAAACGACGCTGTGGGCAGATAACCGATATCGCCGGCCATTGCTCCGAGGTCGCCGGTGTGGTTAGCCAGCCGCTCAAATTCGAGGGCAATTCCGCGCAGACAATGCGCCCTGGCCGGAGCAGAGCAATTGCTCAAAGCTTCAAGAAGATGGCAGTATGCCAGGGTATGTCCTGTTGTAGTGTCTCCGGCAGCGGTTTGAATATAATGAATCAGCCTGTTATGAGGCCGGCCTGTTATCTGTCGTTCGATTCCGCGGTGCTGATAGCCTAATGATATTTCCAGATGCAGAACATTTTCACCGTTGCACTGGAAGCGAAAATGTCCCGGCTCGATAATACCGGCGTGTACGGGTCCGACCGCAACTTCATGTATCTCGCTGCCTTCGATACGGAAAAAATCCGTAACGCCCGGCTGAATCTGCGCGTCGCCGGAACTGTTCCATAAATTACGATGTGTCCAGGACTGATGAAAACGTATCGGCTTAAGCCACGGATGGCCGTCGGGGCGGATTCCGAATTGTTCGGCAATTTCACGTTCGAACCAGTGTGCCTGCGGACAATCCGGCGTCAATGAAGGATAATTTTCCCGTACAGCCGTCCCTGCCAGATGCAATATTCCCTGGTGGTCGTCCGCAAGAACAGCTATTAGTTTCACCGTGTCGTTATTCTGCGGCAGACCAAAAAGTGCGGCAATACGTTTGCCGTCATTGACTTCATTTATGACGATATTCCTAAAATCCTCGACAGGCAAACACGGCAGTGCGTTCGCATCGGCTGTTCTGCAATTATAAAGGCTAAGCATTCGGCGGCTCATTAGCGGCCTCCCAGCAAACCGGCAATATGATGCAGCAGGCTGTTCAGACCCGGCGGTACATATACTCCCAGCATAAGAGTTGCCAGTATCAACACCGCCGGCGGCACAATTGAAAAAATCCGCTCGCCGCCGGTGCGAACAGGCTTTATATTTCTGCCCTGCGCCATTCGCAGCGCAATGGCGGAGATACCGATGAAAATAATTGCCAAAAGCACAAGATATGCCGACGCGACGGCATAATGTCCGCCGTCAATGCCTGCCTTGAGAATTAAAAATTCGCTCAGAAATATTCCAAACGGCGGAAAGCCTGTAATAGCCAGTATCCCTGCCGTCCATAACAGCCCGGATGCGGTATCGTCAAAAACAGCCCTCGTACATCGCCGGCAGTTTTGGTTTTATACGCGGCAAGAATATTCCCTGAAACCATAAACAAAGCCGCCTTGGTAAGAGAATGATTTACTGCGTACAGCATTGAGCCGAATACCGCCGCGCCGCCCAGCCCGACGCCGAGGGCGAGAATGCCGATATGCTCAACGCTCGAATATGCAAGCATACGTTTATAGTCCGCCTGACCAATCATAAACACTGCTGCAAATGTCATGGATACAAGCCCGAAAAGCGCCAGAAGGTCCCGTGCAAAGGCCGTATGTCCTGCGGCGGCGGTTACTTCAAATGCCCTGAGAATACCGACAAAGGCACAGTTGAGCAAAGCTCCCGAAAGAAGCGCCGACACAAGAGACGGCGCTTCGGAATGCGCGTCCGGCAGCCAGGTGTGCAAAGGAGCAAGACCCATTTTTGTGCCGTAGCCCACCAGAAAAAATATAAAAGCCGCCCTGATCCACGGCGCCCATAGCCGTGAGGCTCCTGCGAGAAGGTCGCTGCGAACAAGCGGTATCGACTCTCCGTTATCAGCCGATGCGGCAATAGCAAGAAAAAAATTACCAAGAAGGGATACGGCAATGCCCACCGAACAGATTAAAAGATATTTCCATGTCGCCTCAAGCGAACGGTGATGACGGTGAAAATAAATCAGCGGCGCAGTTACCAGCGTCGTCGCTTCCATTGCCACCCATAACATACCAAAGTTTTGACTGGTAATGACAACCGTCATTGTTGTAAGGAACATAAGCAGACAGCCGGTAAAAGCGGCCTCGGGAGCATTGACAAAAAAAAGACCTTCTTCGGCATTATCATTTTGGCTGTGCCGCTCGGCGCCAAGATAGGCTGTTGCGTACAGCGAAGCCGCAAGAAACAAAACGTCTGTGATGGTCAAAAACAATTGTGCGAGAGGATCGACTGCGAACCAGCCGCCGAGTATCGGCGAGGGCGTATGAATCCAGCATGTCGCAGTAATTGCCGTATGGCAGACAGCAGCGGACACCAGAAGGGTGCGCCTTGGACCGTCGATTCGTATGAGCAAACTCATCAAAGCGGCGGCAAACGGTATAAATAATAATGCCCATATCATCGTTTAGTTCCTCAATATGCTAAGCTGGTCGGTATCTATATGGTCAAATTGTCGGCTGATATGGAAGATTGCTATACCCATTACGAATACTCCCACAAATACATCGAGCAAAATACCCAGTTCAATCAGCAGCGGCTGCTGGTTTGCGATTGCCATACCAAAGGCGTAAATGCCGTTTTCAAGCACCAGATACCCTAATACCTGCGTCAGTGCCTTTTTGCGGCTGATAATAATATACAGCCCTACAATCAGCGTGAACAACGCCACAGGAATAAGCATTGGAGAATGAACACTGAACGGCATAGGCAGGCGCGTGCTTATCCAGTATGAAAACCCAAGTGCAACCGGTCCTGTCAGCAGTGACAGACCATATCCGACATAAGGTTCATCTTCACGCCAGACATTTAGCTGCCGCAGTGTTCGCCAAAGCATATAGGGAAATACGATGCCTTTTAAGGTTACACTCAGTACGGTAAATATAAGCAGTTGCGGCTCGAAACTGTGAATAAGCAGAGGCAACACACCGAGAGCCACACCCTGCGCAGCCACGACACGAATACATACGCGCAGTCTGCTGCTTCCCAAAACAACCATGTTCGTAAGTATCAGCAGCACCATTATAATATCTGTCCGCACAGCTTAATTCCTTAATGCAAAAACAAGCGACAATATCGCAAGTGAGATAGATGTAAAGAGCAGATTCGGCACATTTAGCAGTCGCAGCCGTGCCATACACGATTCAATAATGCCTGTAAAAACTGCTACGGCAAACACAGCTGCGACAGTAGCAGGTATTGAAAACCACTGCGGCATTTGGTTAATTGGCAAAAGCACTCCCACGAATATCGCGGCAAATAGCCACAGCTTCAGCGCAGCGCCATAAAGAATAAAAGCTAAATCTGGCCCGCTGTTATCGAGCACCATTACCTCGTGTATCATTGTCAATTCGAGGTGGGTATTCGGGTCGTCTATGGGAATGCGTGCGTTCTCTGTAAGAAGGACGATAAGCATCGCCGCCGCGGCCAGCAGCAATGTCGCGCAATTATTTACCCACATCTGCGGCGTAACAGCGGCAAAAATTCCGGAAAACGAAATATTTGATGTCTGCCGTGCCATTGCTGCAAATACTATAAATAACGCTGGTTCTGCCAATGCCGAAAAATGCACTTCACGGCTTGCGCCCATTCCCTCGAAACTTGAGCCGGTATCCAGCGCACCGATAACAATAAAAAACCTCATTAGACCCAGTAAATAAGCCGCGAAAATTATATCGCCGTTAAAGCTGAACAGACTGCGCCTGCCGCCGACCGGCACGATAAATACTGCCAATATAATTGCCGTAAGACAGATTACCGGAGCTGTCCTGAATACCCATGATGTTGTCGTGCTGTAAACTGCGCCTTTGTGAAGCAGCCGCCAAAGGTCATAATACGGCTGTAACAGCGGCTGGCCGCGCCTGCCGGCAAAAAACGCCTTCACTCGATTGATTACACCCAACAGCATTGGCGCAAGCAGTATTGCGGAAGCGGGCTGAATTATCATTGCAGCAAGGTTTGTCATTGTCATCAGAGTTTCCACACCAAAAGAATTATCAGCGTAATTGCAATATAGAGTATATAAATCTGCACCACGCCGTACTGCACCCATCGCATTTTGCTCATCGCCAGGTCAACCCACCGGAATATGGGGCGGTATAAATATTCGCTGCTTACATCGGGCGTATGCGATTCA
Organism: Blastopirellula marina; assembly: GCA_020721975.1. Taxonomy (GTDB): domain Bacteria; phylum Planctomycetota; class Phycisphaerae; order Sedimentisphaerales; family UBA12454; genus DYLR01. Next base: position 39,008 of record DYLR01000002.1, read on the forward strand.
AACCGCGCCTGCTGCGGAAACAGCTCTGTTATTTTTACAGCCTTGCTGCGGTTGTGCAGCACGCTCTTAAACATATCCACTATCGGCTGGGCAAAAGATGAGCCTGTGTACTGCATCCGGACGCTCGGTGCGGCGTAGCCGCAGTCCCACGTCGGACTTTTTCCAACAGTCTTACCGACAAGAAGCATCTTTCTCAAAAATACTATGACTGCGATAAATATAAACAAACACGCAACGCTAATCACAACCTTTGACATAATCGCCGCAACTGTTTCAAGCTGAACCGTAACTGCATTCGCTTCGAATCCGTTTAGCTGAATAACCGCGTTTTTAGTCGCCATAACAGCCGCGGGAGCTCCGAGGCCGATTACAAAACAGCATATTGCCAATATCGCCATTGTTATGCACATCGACGCAGGCGATTCATGCAGATTCTTTGCGCATTCGGAACGAGGCTCGCCGAGAAATACGATTCCAAATACTTTGGTGAAACAGGCTGCCGCAAGCGCGCCGATTATCGCCAAAGCACTGATTACCGCTGTAGCCGGCACCAGCGATGCAATACCGCCAAGCACGCACGCTTCAAAGGAACCTATATATATAAGGAATTCACTGACAAACCCGTTAAGCGGCGGAAGTCCGCATATTGCTATCGCACCTATAAGAAACGCTCCGGCTGTAAACGGCATACACTTACCGATTCCGCCAAGTTTATCTATTTCTCGTGTACCGGCGGCATGAATAACCGAGCCTGCTCCGAGAAACAGCAGACCTTTAAAAATCGCATGGTTGACAACGTGCAGCATCGCTCCGGCAAAACCCGCAACAGCTACTGTGGTAGAATTCATCGCCGTACCCAGTACGCCTATGCCTATCCCCATCACTATGATGCCTATGTTTTCGACACTGTGGTATGCCAGTAAACGCTTTATATCGTGTTGTGCAATGGCCATCAGAACGCCGAGGATTCCCGAAACCACTCCGATTCCGATTAGCAGATATCCCCACCAGAGTGCACCCTGCGGTAAAATAAAAAGCGTACGAATAATGCCGTAAATGCCCATCTTTATCATTACGCCCGACATCACCGCTGAAACATGGCTCGGCGCCGCAGGGTGCGCTTCAGGCAGCCATACATGCAGGGGCATAATACCGGCCTTTGTTCCAAATCCAACCAGGGCCAGCAGGAACAATACCGATGCTGTTGCCGGAGCGGCGGTTTTGAGCATACTCGAACTGTCGAAATCCAATGAGCCGCTGTATTTGTACAGTACGATGAAAAATGCCAGGAGAAAAGCTGTGCCGATATGGGTAGCGACAAGATAAATCCAGCCGGCTTGCCGAACAGATTCATGCTCATCATCGAAGGTTACAAGAAAATACGAAGCTAAAGACATAACTTCCTATGCCGCAAGAAATAATATGCTGTTGCGAGCCATTACGACCATTGCCATGCTGGCGGCAAGCAGATTGAAAAAGAATGTCGGTATGCCCAGCCGCCGCTCTTTATACGAAAGCATATATCCGCAGCCGTAAACCGCAGCCGCAGAACATAACAGCAAAACCAGTATCAAAAACAACGCCGAAAGACCGTCAAGTTCAATATAAAACGAACCATACGGCACCTGCCAGGGGATTTTTAATGAAATCGTATTACCGGTGAGCAGCACATTTAAGGCTGGAATAATCCCCGCCACAGAACCAAGTATAAGACCGGCACAACCAAATCGCAGACTTACTTTTGCCCCTCTGATAAACAGACAAACCATACCGCTTAATATAATAAGGCAAATACCGGACAATATGATTGGCATTATCTCTGCTCCTGATGGTTTGCTGACGCCAATCTTATGCTGTCCAGCTCTTTTTCAAGACGGGTCAAATGAGCGAAAATGTTTTCCCGTGTATCCTGGTTTTTGATGGCATTTCTTAAGAGCGAATCCTGTAAAACAAAACTCAGCTGAGACAGCAGATGGAGGTGTACTCTGACTGTCGGACTGATAATGGTAAACAGGCAATATACAGGTTTGCCGTCAATGGCCTTAAAATCAACAGGTTTTTCCAGAAAACACAGCGATATCATCGGCTGCGGCACATGCAATACGATTGGATTGCGGACATGTGGAATGGCAATGCCGTCGCCGATTCCGGTAGAGGCAATTTCCTCGCGGGCAAGCAATACGTCAAGCAAAAACTTCCTGTCAACCTCCGATGGAAGCTGTATAATATCAACTACCGACTGCAGAGCTGAAGTTTTGTCGCTGCCGCTTATGCGGTAATGAATTCCGCCGGCTTTGACAGCCTCGCAAAGCCCCCAAAGCCGGGTGTTTTCGGACTGGGGTTCTCTGAAAAGTTCTGCCGATACATTATTTATACGGTTGGCCATAGCCCATTCGAGCAGTTCCGTCCGGTTGAAACGGTACTGACCGTTGACACGATAACACGGAAGGGACTGCTGGGTAAGCCAGCGATATACCGTCTTTTCACTAACCGCAAATAATTTGGCGACATCTCGCACTGTCAATTGCATAAAAATCCTGCTGTCTGGACATTTGCGGACATATTAATATGCTTGTCCATAACTGTCAATAAAAATTTGATTTTGCCGCCTCCAGCGAAATGTTCGGCAAGGTTCACGAAGTTCCTCAAAGCGA
>DYLR01000086.1 GCA_020721975.1 Blastopirellula marina
GCAGATAATAAGCCTGATGAGCCTTCCAGCAAAAGCTCATTCCCACAAGCTCTGCCTGTGTCGGGTCTGTGCCGGTGGTTTCAGTGTCAAACGCAAATTTATCCTGTTTTTTCAAATCTGCTGCAAATTGCTCAAAATCCTGAGGCGAGTTTATCAGCCGGTAATCGTGTTTTATCGTTTTGGCGCTAATTATTTTGCCTGAATCCGCCTGGCTTTCAGGCTCGCCGAACAATTCCTGCTGCTTTGCCAGTTTTGCAGTTTCAAGCCCAAGCTGCCCCAGCATTCTCGTAAAATCAAGTTCGCTGAAAACTTCCGAAAGTTTTTGACTGTCGTATTCCTTTACAGCAAATTGCTTTTCATCAAATTTCACCGGAGCATCGGTATTTATTATAACCAGCTTCCTGCTCAACTCGGCCAGGTCCCTGGATTTTCGCAGATTTTCGCCGCGAGAACCTTTGATTTCATCGGCGTGTTTATAAAGATTTTCCAGCGAGCCGTATTGTTTTATCCATTCCATTGCAGTTTTCGGCCCGACGTCCGGCACGCCCGGCACATTATCCGACGCATCGCCCTGAAGCGCAAGCACATCAATAAAATGTTCCGGCCCGATACCGAGTTTTTCTTTCATCGATTCAGCGGTTGTAATCTCGTCGTTTTTTATATCGTAAGTGAAAGTATGTCTGCCGAGCAGTTGCAGCATATCCTTGTCTTTGGAACATATATAAGCGTCAATGTTTTTTGCCGCGGCCCTGCGGGCAAGCGTGCCTATCACGTCGTCAGCCTCAAATCCGTCGCAGCGGATAATCGGTATGTTCATTGCCGAGACTATCTGCTCAATTCTGTCAATCTGCTGCGGCATATCGTCCGGCATCGGCGGACGATGCGCCTTGTATTCGGGGTAAAGTTTCGTTCTGAAACTCGGCGTTTTGCTGTCCATCGCCAGAACAAGCATATCCGGCCTTTTCCGCTCAATCAGTCCCAGCAGCATGTTTGTAAAAATGAATGTCGCTTTGGTCGGCTCTCCGGCAGGGGAGGTGAGTTTTTGTCGCATCGGTGCATAATAAGCGGCATATATATGCGCGTGTCCGTCGATAATATACAGGGATTTCGGCATATTTTCGAATGATAACTTTGCAAAATACAGATGTCAACAATCGAATATTGAAACTTTCCATACGGCAAAAAACCCGATAGGAAAATCTCTCAGCCTTATCCAGACGCGGATTTACCCGGATTTTAGATTTCAACTGTGCTTTACATTCAACGTCTTGTGTATAATAAAGTTATGCCGCATAACTCAAAATCCAGTGAGAAATGCAGGTATAAGCGATTCACATCAGCCAACCAACGGCAAACCCATCAGAAAAAGCGACTCAATTGGTGCGGAAATGTGACTGTGTCCATGAGGAACTTAACAGCAATCCTGACACAACTTTGGAGAAAATAATAAAAATTTACTTTTTTTGCAGGAAATTTTATATTATAAATATATGCAGAAATATAACTTACAAAAATATAACATTTTATTTAAAAAATATTTTAGACATTGAAATGTTTTGGTCGTATAATATTATGGTACGGCCCACGGGAGTAAAGATATGGGCGAAAATATTGAAAAGTTAATAGCTCAACTTAGCGAGCGGATGGCGATGTTTCGGGAATCTCAGCAGCACAGCACAGACGACATTTCCTGGCGGGATTATCTGATGCTGGAAATGCTGGACGGCAGGGAATTGTCAATCTCTGAAATCTCGGCTCAGTTCCCTCGGTTAAGCGACAGCACAATTTCGACGGCCATAACCAGGCTGTGGCGCAACAAAAAGCTTGTCAGCAAAACCATTGACCCCGACAACCAAAGGGTAACGCGGGTCGCCCTGACGGCGAAGGGCAAACAGGCGCTGGCCGACTTTCGCAAGCTCCGCGCCGAAAGGCTTGATGTGCTGATGAAGGCATTGGGAATGAACGATGAGGAAAAACAAATACTGATTCGCATAATGAGCCGTGCTATTGAATATTTTGACAAACAAATCCTGCATAAAAAATAACTCGACGAGCAAATCCGAAACAAAGTAGTTGTTGGCAGATGGAAGTATAAACATCCAATAACCAATAACACAACGTCCAATTAATTCCCAATGTCCAATTTTCAATGACCGGAGAATGCCCGGATATTTTAATGACCAATAATCAGTAGAAAGCCTTTTGGATATTGGTAATTGAAAATTCTCTGGTCATTCGGATTTGGTTATTGGTCATTGTTTTGGATGTTGTGTTATTGGATGTTTATCCGCTCAAAGTCGGGCTGTTTATATAAATGAAAGGAGTTGCTTTATGTTTATGCCATGCTTTGAAAAATGGGTTTATGTAGCGCTTCTGACTTTAATATTTCTGTCAAGCACATTTACTTTTGCCGGTGACCGCCGAGACAGGCCGTACATGGGTCCGCGAGATAACTCGCGCATCTCTGTGCCGACTGAAAATTTCCAAAGACCGACCGGCATAATATCGGGGCCTTCAAAAATGATAAGCCGACCGACAAGTCTGATGAACAGCGTTCAGCAAAATGAAAGAGAGCCGCATCCGGCGCCGCCCGGCAATGGCCGCAATCGCGGCAATCATTATTATCGCGGCCCGGTTTACAGAAACAGGCACGCCGATAACAATACGTACATAACCAACAATATAAATAACATCAACACTACCGTGATAAACACCCAGTCCAGTTTTACCGGCAACGCAACGTCAACCTCAGGCTTTACGGCCAATACCGGCCATGTGAATTATGCCAATTACCAGTCGCAAAGGCCGCAGCGGGTTGGTACGCATTACAATCGAACATATTACAGGCACAGCAGCGGCGGTCTTATAAAACAGCCTTCGCGTATTGAATTTGTCGATGAGCATAACAACAAAAGGGTTATTGGCGCAAATATTCAAACCGTCTCGTTATCCGCCGGCTGGCGCGACGGCAGATATTTCCATGCACCGGCTGTACGACCTGTGCCGGTACATAACTGGCCATATACGTCGTATCGCAGCCATACGGTCTTTATCGGCATTGATTCGCATTACAGACCATATCACTGGCGGAGCTATTGTACCGCGTGGCATCATTGTCCGCCTGCCCCGCGACATTACGGCACTATCGTGTATTTCAGATTCGGTTCAGGTTACGGCGCATCATACTGCCGACCAGCCTATCATCGCAAATTTGTATTCGTAAGTATCGGCGGATACTGGCCGGCAGATTACCATTATGTCAGATATTACTGGTACGGCTGTCATCCGCATCGCTGGTATGGCGTATGTCCGACAGAAGTTTATATCGCCAGGCCTGTGGTGGTTCAGCCGGTAGCGTATCAAACGCCCGTCAACAGTGAATATGATTACATCCCCGATTCGACAACGCCGACTTATTATTATGATTCGCTTGGCAATATTGTGCCGGATTATGCCGCACTTGCCGATATTCGCAAACGCAACGCGGCTAACAATACTCCCCCGGCACTTGAGACGCTGGCCGACAAATATTTCGATACCGCCGTGCAGGCATTTGAAAAAGGCGATTATAAAAAGGCCGCCAGTTATTTCCGCGATGCGGTGAAGGTTGCTCCTGAAGATATTGTAATGCCGTTCAGTTATGTGCAGGCCTTGTTCGCCGACGGCCAATATTCGCAGGCCGCAAGCGTTTTGCGAACAGCTCTTGTAAATATGACCAAAAGCAGCGACGCACAGAAGACGGTTTTCTTCCCTCGCGGACTTTACAGGGATGAAAATATTCTGCTTGCTCAGATTGCCAAACTTGAGAACACGATAAATACCGAGCCGTTTAATGCTGATATGAAGCTGCTGCTGGGTTATCAATTGCTCGGCGTTGACCAGACCGACAGGGCGTCGGACGTATTAATTAATGCAGGCGAAGAACCTGCCAATAAGCAGGCATCCGATATTCTGTTGAGCCTTATTGAGCAGATTAAAAACCAAACTGCCGACCCGAATGCAGCACACTAATCGATTTTGGATTTTGGATTGAAGCCGCGGACAAGAGACATTTAACATTTAAGATTTAACATTTAACATTGTTTAGCCGACGTCGGTACGACGGCGTATCCGTCAGCCCGCAGGCCTGTCCTGCGGGTCATCGGTATAATGTAATTGCGACTTTGTGCAAATCTGACCCCGATGCCTGTCATCGGGGCTGACAAGTCTTCACGGTTCTGTCCGCAGCTGCAAGACATGCCTGTGTATTTTTTTGTTATGCATTGGATATATAATTGTTCATGTCTTTAAGCAGAATATTGCCGGACGATTTTCCAACGGCATCACTGAAAAGATTCAAACATTCGGAAAGTTTTTCCAGCTCTTTTGTTTTTTCAATCGGAATAGCAGAAACCCCGTGCTGCTCAAGAGCGTCGATGGCAAATTTAACGGTAATTTTGTCGATATCCACAGCCGGCTGATATGCGTAATCCTTGCCTGGTCTGATTCTTACTTCCGACAATACTCGTGCTTCAACCAGGTCATAGAGAATCTGCCTGACAAGCCTGATGGGTATTTCGAGAGTATGGGAAATTTTTTCTGCATTCATAGGCGCCTGGGCGTTGTGAAAATTTTTCACCAGACGCTCGGTAATCCACAGCGAAAGAAGTTTCCTGAAGGAATAGCTTGCCGTCAGGCAGTCCGGCTCAAATTCATAAGTTTCGACATTCTGATGGGCAAAGGAAAGCTCGGCTCCGAACAGCACCACCAGCCAGCTTATCTGCATCCACAGCAGAAAAAGCGGAAGCGCTGCAAAACTGCCGTAAATCGCATTATAATTGGTAACTCGTATCTGGAAGGCAATATAAACCCACTGGACAATCTGAAAAAGCGTGCCTGCTATAATGCCTCCCATCAGGCCTGAACGGAATCTTACTTTGGTGTTGGGCATAAAAATAAAAACGAACGTGAACAAAAGCCATATCGTACCATAAGGCAGCAGTCTCAAAACAAACATAATTAAAAAGCCGAACGAGTTGAAAAAGCTGAATCTATGGATAATATCCTGAATCCTGCTGCTGATAATTACCGTCGCGCTGCTCGAAATTATCAGTAAAAACGGACATATCAGGAACATTGAAACATAGTCGCTGAATTTTCGCGCAAAACTTCGTGGTGTTTTTATGCCCCATATATCATTGAATGAATTTTCAATATTGCCGAGAACCTTTATAATAGACCAAAGCAGAAATATTACGCCGATGCCCGCAATGACTCCGCCGCTGGTATTATCAAGCAGCGAATGGGCAAAATTAACAATTTTTTCAGCCGCTTCCTTTTGATTCTGCATCCTTTGCATAATCTCGGTTTCAAGGCGTTCTTCAAGCCCAAACCCCTTTGCTATTCCGAACATCATCGCAATTACAGGCACAATGGAAAGCAGCGAATAAAACGTAAGTGCAGAAGCCCTGAATATGCACTTGTTCTCGTCGAACCCGCGCAGGGCAAGAAGAAAAACTCTAAGCTGTTTTATAAAATATGATTTTCCGGGCGGGTATTTTTTCAGCCTTATGCGCCAAATATCTGTTTTGAGAAATTCGACAATTCTTGATAACATAAAACACTCCGAACTGTTTAGCTAGCCCCCCGATTTATTCGGGTGGTTTTCTTTATCGCGATTTACCTGTCCTGCGGGCTCTTTCAGAGCCGCGAACGTTAGTGAGCGGTCAAAAAAACCAAATACCAAATATCAAAAACTCATCTTGTTAGAAGTTTAGTCAATATTTGCGTCACGACCTTCGGATTAGCCCGGCCTTTGGTTTTCTGCATTACCTGACCCGTCAAAAATGCCTGTGATTTACCGATTTTTTTGCCGCCGGTCTTTATTTCCTCAACGGCCTGAGGATTCTCGGCAATCACCTGTTCAACTATCGCCTCAAGTTCGCCTGCGTCGCTTTTTTGAAGCAAATTCATCTTCTCGGCAATAATTCGGGGAGGTTCGGTATTTTGCGTCATTTCAACAAATATTGTAGCAGCGGCCGTTGCGCTTATCTCGTCGGATTGAGCCATTTTCACAAGCTCTGCAAGACGTTCAGTTTCAATTCCAAGCTCCGCGACGGCAACGCCTTTGTCATTTGCGATTTTCAAACCCGTTTGTGTAAGCAGATTGCATGTGCGTTTTGCATCGGCGCCTGCCTTTACAACACTGTCAAAATATTCCGCCGTTTTTCTGTCTGCCGTTAATACGCCTGCGTCATATTCGCTCAGGCCGTAATCTGCGACAAAACGCTGCTGCATCTGCAAAGGCAGCTCACACATCCTGCCGCGGATTTTCGCAAGCATTGCATCATCAAACACAACAGGCACCAAATCCGGGTCGGGAAAGTATCTGTAATCGTGGGCTTCTTCCTTTTCACGCTGAAGATACGTTGCCTGCCGCTGGTCGTCCCAGCCGAAAGTGCGCTTGTTGCCCATCTCCATTGTTTTGCCGGTATCGATAAACTCGTCAAGCTGCCGCTGAACTTCATAGGCAACGCTTCTTTCGACCGAACGGAAACTGTTGAGATTTTTTATTTCCGTAATAGGCGTCTTGAAGATTTTGCCGGCTTTGGTTATATGCAGATTTATATTCGGCTCAAACCGCATATGGCCTTTTTGCATATCCGCTTCGCTTACGCCGAGAAACCGCACAATTCGCTGCAATTCAATCGCAAGTGCGCGAACCTCGGCGGGACTGTTCATATCAGGCTCGGTAACGATTTCCAAAAGAGGCGTGCCGGCTCTGTTCAAATCTATCCGGCTGATACTGCCAGTATGCAGATTTTTGCCGGCGTCCTCCTCAAGATGCGCTCTGCGTATCCGGATTTTTTTAATCGCACCGTCTTCGAGCGGAATTTCAATATAACCGTTGCGGCTGATAGGCAAATCATACTGGCTGATCTGGTAATTCTTCGGCAAATCTGGATAATAATAGCTTTTGCGGTCCCATTTGGTAAATTTTGAGATTTCACAGTTCAGAGCCATTCCGACCAGCACAGCATACTCAACAGCCGTTTTGTTCATCACAGGCAGCGACCCGGGCATGCCGATACACACAGGACATACATGACTATTAGCTGTATCGCCGAACGACAGCTCACAGCCGCAGAACATCTTCGTCCGCGTACGAAGATGCACGTGAATTTCCAGGCCGACAATTACTTTATAATCTATATTTGCCATAAGTTAGCCACGAATTATTTTTAGGGTATAGGATATAGTTAATTACTTTTGTTCATTCGTGGTTTTCTTTTCGTACATTCGTGCTACGCGCAGCAGTTTAGCTTCTTCAAACATATTGGCGATTATCTGCAAACCAATGGGCAGTTTATTGCCGTCAAACCCGCACGGGATGCTTATTCCCGGCACGCCGGCAAGATTTACCGCTATGGTATAAATATCGGAAAGGTACATTTTCAGCGGGTCTGCGGTTTTTTCACCTATCTTAAAAGCCGTCGTCGGCGAAACAGGCATCATCAGCACATCCGCCTTTGAAAAAGCATTCAGGAAATCCTGCCGAATGAGATTCCGCACTTTCAACGCCTTGAGATAATAAGCGTCATAGTAGCCGCTGGAAAGCGCATAAGTGCCGAGCATAATTCGCCGTTTAACTTCCGCGCCGAAACCTTCCTGCCGGCTTTTGGTATAAACCTCAATATAATCCCGCGGGTCAGCAGTTCTGTGTCCGTAATGCACGCCGTCATAGCGGGATAAATTACTCGACGCCTCTGCAGTTGCGATTACATAATACGTTGCTATGGCATATTCAAAATGCGGCATTTGAACTTCAATAAGTTCTGCACCAAGCGATTTATAAACTTCAAGAGCAGATTCAATTGCCTGCTTAACCTGCAAATCGGCGCCGGCATTGAATTGCGGCACAACTGCTATTTTAAGATTTTTCACAGGCTCATCGAGTCCGGCAAGATAATCCGGAAGCCCTGTGACATCTTCGCTTACGCTTGTGCTGTCGCGGTCGTCGTGGCCGGCAATAACATTCATCATTAACGCCGCATCATCGACGCTGCGACTCATCGGGCCAATCTGGTCGAGACTTGAACCGTAAGCGACAAGGCCGTATCGTGAAACCCTGCCGTAG
>DYLR01000087.1 GCA_020721975.1 Blastopirellula marina
CCCGCAGGCGATAGCGGCGTAGGCGGCAGAGAAGTAGGCTTTATGTACGGCCAATATAAGAAACTCACCGGTTCTTTCACCGGCGTACTCACAGGCAAGGGACTGGATTACGGCGGTTCTCTGGTACGCACCGAGGCAACAGGTTATGGCCTGGTATATTTTGTGACGCGTATGCTTCAGGAACGCAACACGGACTGGAACGGCAAAAAAGTCGTCATTTCAGGCAGCGGCAACGTCGCTATTTATGCCGCACAAAAAGCCATAGAGCTTGGCGCAAAGGTAATAGCCATGTCCGACAGCAACGGTTATGTTGTTGACGAGGCAGGAATTGACGTTCAGACCGTTAAACAGATTAAGGAAATTGAACGCGGCAGAATAAAAAGCTATGTTGACAGGCATAAAGGCGCAACTTATTATCAGGGCTGCAACGGAATATGGAGCATACCCTGTGATATCGCTTTGCCGTCGGCTACACAGAACGAAATTGACGAACAGGCGGCTAAAATGCTGGCGAAAAACAAATGCATAGCTGTTGGTGAAGGTGCAAATATGCCTTCGACTCCGCAGGCTGTGAGAGTTTTCCACGATAATGGCGTGTTGTTTGGCCCGGCCAAAGCCGCCAACGCCGGGGGCGTAGCGACAAGCGCGCTGGAAATGTGCCAGAACTCGATGCGTCTGAACTGGACCTTCCAGGAAGTTGACCAAAGACTCAAGCTGATTATGAACTCTATTTACGACCAGTGTGTTGGTGCGGCTAATGCTTACGGTATGAAAAACAACCTTGTGGCCGGGGCAAATATTGCCGGCTTTACAAAAGTTGCAAAGGCTATGGTTGCGCAGGGAGTTGTATAAGAGCCTGTCTGAATGATAAGGTATATAGGATAGGAATGTACACATCCAACATCCAATAACCAAATTTCAACATCCGGTTAATGACCAATGTTCAACAACCGACATCTCTGCGAAACGGTCGTTTGATTATTGAAAATTGGTTATTGGTTATTGTTTGGATGTTGGATGTTGCGTGCTTGGATGTTTCCTTTTTTGTTTGTTAGCCCGCCGATTCATTCGGCGGGTTTTTTCTTCGTCGGTACGACGGCGTACCTGTCAGCCCACAGACCGTACGTGCGTATCTCGTGAAACGTGAAGCGTAATACGAGATACGCCTCACAAACAATGCCTCACGTTTCGGCGGGCGTCGGGGCTGATAAATCCATCCGCGGGATACTTTGCCGGGGGTTTTGTTCACATCGGACGATTCTAATCTTGTTATTGAACTTTGAAACGATGTCAGGTAAGATATTAATATGACTGCGAAAAAAATAGGGCTTGATAAGGTATATTTGCTGGCATTGTTTGCCGCGGGGCTTGGTGTGGCTGCTTTGATGATTCGAAACGGTCACAAAGCCAGGCTTACAGAACCGGTGGCATTGGGAATTATGGGTTTTGAAGCGCCTCTGCCTGCCGGCGAAAGCTGGGACGGTTCCGGCAGATGGACGTTTTCACAGGGCAGTTTTGTGCTCGAATCGCAGTTGATTATGAATCGGCGAGCCGCTGCGATGGTAAAATGGAGATACCTTCTCTCGCCTGTTAACGCTGATGCACAACAGCTGCTTATGCTTAAAGCCCGGTCATATAATGCTGTTGCGGTTGCAAACGGACGATGTCAAAAAGGACAGCTAACCATTGACTGGCTTCGCGCAGAATCGGACAGCGGCTGGTTCGGGGGCGAGATTTTTATGTTCGGCCTGGCAAATCTGCCTAACGGTCATACGGTGATGCTTGAAGTGGCTCAGTTCGGCGGAATGAGTGAAATGTTCGATGTACTTTTTGAATCGCTGTTTGAAAAGGCGGTAATTAAGACGTCCGAACCGCTGGAGGCCGGACGAAAATTCGTCAATGAGCTGAAGGAAAAAGGGTTCGGGCATCTGCCGAAAAGTCTGATGTCTATGATGGTCGGCGGTTCGGGTAGAACGGCCGGCTTTACCGTTTCGGGGTATTCGATTTCGGATGAACCGAACCAAGCCCTCAAATCGGCAGGTGTGTATTTCATTTCAATAGGCGGCAGGAAACTTTCCGAGCAAAGCGCGTTTAAGGCGAATAAAAGTTTTGACGATTTTCAATGGTCTGTTGTTTCGCCGGGCGCATTTAGTCAGGCAGCAGCCGGCAGGTCTCTTTTGCTGAAAGACGGAATAGTTTCCGTTCACAGCGGCTCGGCAGGCAACTTAATTGATACCTTTGCCGTGCCTGAAAACGCACTGCCTGAACCGCTGCTTGACGCCGCTGTCTGCGAGTTCGCAGCCGGTTCGCAAAAAACCGTGATGATTGAAATGATAAATTCGGACTACGGGCTTGTGCCGGCGATTTTGAGCCGCGGAGAAATATCCGGCGAACTGGCAAAGCGAATCAACCCCGCTTATGCGGTGCAGATTGATATGCTGCACAATACGGGCTCGACACAGGTAATATATTTAAATTCTGCGTTCGAAGCGATAAGAATAGAAGTGCAAACTACTCCGGCAGTAGTTCTGGAACATTTTGATTTGAGCGAGATAATCAATAATTATCCTCAGTGGCAAAGTGTTATTGAGGCGATAGTGGCGGCAGTCAAAAATAAAAATTAAAATTCAGGCATACTATGAGCAATATTTACGATTGTATAATTATAGGCGCAGGGCCTGCGGGGCTTGCTGCGGCTCTTTACTCCGCCCGCGACAGATATTCGACTTTGGTGCTGGAAAAATTTTATCCGGGCGGACAAATCAACACCACCGACCGGATTGAAAATTATCCAGGCATCGTAAAAATCTCCGGCCCCGATTTAATTGCACAGCAGCTCAAACAGGTCGAGCAGTTCGGTGCGACAATTAAGACCGGAGCCGAGGTTAAAGACATTACCGCTTTGCCGGACGGCAATATTAAAATAGCTGCCGGCAAAAACGAATATATCGGGCGATGCGTAATCCTTGCCGTGGGCAGTGATTACCGCAGGCTCGGCGTGCCTGGCGAAGACGAATTTCGCAATGCAGGAGCAGGCGTCAGCTATTGCGGCACGTGTGATGCTCCGTTTTTTAGGGACAAAAAGGTTGTGGCCGTAGGAGGCGGCAATACCGCAGTGGAAGATACGCTGCATTTGGCGAAATTTGCCCGCGAGGTGATTTTGGTTCATCGCCGCAATGAATTTCGCGCAACAAAAGTGCTTGTAGAAGAATTGATGACGTATGTGAATAAGCCGGACTCAAATCTTAATCTGCGGCTTGACAGTGTGGTTGCTGCAATTGAAGGCGCCGGCAAAGTGCAGCGGGCAATTATTCAAAACGTCAAAACAAATGAAAAAGAAACAATAGACTGCGACGGCGTTTTTATTTTTGTAGGGATGGTTCCGAACACGGCTTTTCTATCTGGCCGGATAGAACTGACCGAGGCGGGCTTTATCAGGTGCGATACCGGCTGGCTGCGGACGGCGATTCCGGGCGTGTTCGCGGCGGGCGACTGCCGGGTTGGGGCGGCCATGCAGCTTGCAACGGCTATCGGCGACGGCGTGAACGCTGCTATAATGATGAAACAGTATCTGCGCGACCGCAACTGGTGGAAACAGCCGATACCGGGGGCAATTTGAAATAATGGATTGTTCTGTATCTCCCGTCGAACGTATCACAGATTCTTTTGTACATATTTTACGGCATTTTCAAAAATCATTCTGCCGTCGCTGCATTCGTAATTCAGCCTTGTCCAGTGCGGATGCTGAGTGTGTCTGATAAATCGTTCCGGATGCGGCATAAGGCCCAGGACTCTGCCTGTCTTATCCGTAAGGCCTGCGATGGAATCCTGTGAGCCGTTCGGATTTACCGGAAACCCGCCGCAATTGCCGTTTTTGTCAACATATCGAAACGCAATATGGCCTTCATTTTTCAGCTTTTCAAGAACTGATTCGTTTTTGCAGACAACTTTTCCTTCGCCGTGTGCTATCGGCAGATAAATTCTTCTGCCTGGCGTGATAAAAATACAACGGTCTGTGCCGCTGTCAAGATACACCCAGCGGTCTTCAAATTTGCCGCTGTCGTTGTATGTAATCGTTACCTGCTGCTGCGGAACCGGCTCAAGACCGCCGTCAAAGCCCGGCAAGACGCCGGCCTTTACAAGCGCCTGAAAGCCGTTGCAGATTCCAAGAACAACCTTGCCTGCATCTATGAATTTTCGAATCGCCCCGGCAAGATGATGAATTATCTGATTTGCAAGTATTCTGCCTGCGGCAACGTCGTCGCCGTAGCTGAAACCGCCGGGAATAACCAGTATTTGATATTCGCCGAACATCGCAGGCCTGTCAACCATCTGGTTTATGTGAACGCGCTTCACGGCAGCGCCGGCCAGTTCAAGGGCATATTGCGTTTCAAGGTCGCAGTTAATGCCCGCCGCCCGCAAAATTATTGCATTTACCTGTGCCATCAATCCAAAATCCAAAATCTAAAATCTAAAATCTAAAATCAAAACGCCAGCGGTTTTTGCCAGGCTTTTTTTAGTTCGTCAAGCTGCGCATCTATAAGTGGTTTGCCCAGCGCATCCTTAATTATAAGTTTGCTGTCGCCGGTTACCCTGCCGATTCTTCCAAAAGGCAGGTTCAGCATTGTCTTTGCAAAATCATTAAATTTGTCCGGCTCTATTTCAACTATATATCGGGAATTGGATTCCCCGAACAGCAGCGCTTCATTTCTAAGACAATCTGCGCTTCTGGGCATGCCCCGTAAATCAGCTTCTATTCCCAAACCTCCGGCAAAAGCCATCTCCGCAAGCGCAACAGCCAATCCGCCTTCGCTGCAATCATGACAGCTTCGCACAAGGCCTTTGTCGATTGCGGCATATAATCTGGCCGCTATCTGCGGCGCAACGGCAGGGTCAACCTGCGGCACATTTGCGCCGAGCTGATTGTGTATTTTATAATAATGCGACCCGCCAAGCTCGTTTCTTGTAAGCCCGACGATGAAAAGCAGATTGCCGGCAGCTTTTACATCCATAGTAATGCACTTTCGCACATCATCCACGACCGAAACAGCGCTTATTAGCAGCGTTGCTGGAATTTCAATTTCATTACCATCGTCGCCGATAAAGTTATTGTTGAGTGAATCTTTGCCTGAAATAAACGGCGCACTATAGGCCTTCGCTCCGTCATAACAGGCCTGTGCCGCCCGCACAAGCGAGCCGAAAATATGCTCTTTTTTGCAGTCGCCCCAGCAGAAATTATCCAAAAGAGCAACTCTGTCGGGTCTTGCGCCTACGCAGACAATATTTCTTATTGCCTCGTCAATGCCTGCCATTGCCATCCAGTACGGGTCAATGTCGCCGTACAGCGGATTCATACCGGCAGAAATCGCCACGCCTCTGTTTGAATCATAAATCGGCTGAATTACCGCAGCGTCGGACGGACCTTCGTTTGCCGCCCCAACCAAAGGCTTGACAACCGAGCCGCCCTGCACTTCATGGTCGTACTGGCGAATTACCCACTCCTTGCTCGCCACATTATATGAGCCGAGTATTTTAATCAAATCCTCCGTACAGTCGGATTTTTCCACCGGCTGCGGTTCGGTAAGTTTCAGCCTGTGCCATTTTGCCCTGCGGGAATACCTCGGCACGCCGTCATGCAGAAAGTCCATATCCAAACAGCCAACCTGCGTACCTTTATAACGCAGCGTAAGTTTTTTATCGCCGGTAAAACGCCCGACAACCGTGGCCTGAACATCCTCGGCAGCAAAAATCTTCGTAATCGCAGCGAGATTTTCAGGCTTTACGGCAATCACCATTCGCTCCTGTGCCTCGGAAATCCATATTTCCGTATAACTCAATCCGGCATATTTCAAAGGCGTTTTTTCAAGGTCAACCTCGGCGCCTGTTTCGGCCCCCATTTCGCCGATAGCGCTGCTGAGACCTCCTGCGCCGCAGTCGGTAATCGCCTGATAAAGCCCTGCGTCGCGGGCCTGTAAAATCGTGTCAAGCATCTTCTTTTCAGTTATCGCGTTTCCGATTTGTACGGCGTGTGAAAAAATCGTTTCGTGTTCGTGCGTCATAGCGCCGCTGCTGAAAGTAGCGCCGTGAATGCCGTCGCGTCCGGTACGCCCGCCGACAACCATAATCAAATCGCCGGGCGAGACCTTCTTGAAGCATTTATCCCTCGGCATTATTCCAAGATTGCCGCAGAAAACCAGAGGGTTGGCGATATACCGCCTGTCAAAGTATATTGCCCCGTTGACAGTAGGTATGCCCATTCGATTGCCGTAATCACGCACTCCGCTTACCACGCCCTTCATAATACGTTTGGGATGAAGTACGCCTTTTGGCAGATCCTGCATCGGTATATCCGGCTCGGCAAAGCAAAATACATCCGTATTTGCAATCGGCTTTGCACCCAGGCCCGTACCCATCGGGTCGCGCATTACCCCGCCAATGCCGGTTGCCGCCCCGCCGTAAGGGTCAAGCGCAGAAGGATGATTGTGCGTTTCGACCTTGAAACATATTGCGTGTTTATCGTCAAATTCAATTACTCCGGCATTATCTTCAAATACGCTTATGCACCAGGGTTTGGCAAGCTCCTTCGTGGCGGCAAAGACGGTTTGTTTGAGCAGGTTATCAAATTTGACGCTTCTGCCGTCGAAATCCATATCAACACTGCTTTTAAGCGTTTTATGCACACAGTGTTCCGACCAGGTCT
The DNA here is from genome assembly GCA_020721975.1 of Blastopirellula marina. Lineage (GTDB taxonomy): Bacteria > Planctomycetota > Phycisphaerae > Sedimentisphaerales > UBA12454 > DYLR01. The sequence continues at coordinate 6,701 of DYLR01000087.1, forward strand.
GCGCAAGAGTTTCAAGTTCTATATCGCTCGGCTCACGGCCAACAGTGCGATAATGCTGCTGTATGGCGTGCATCTCCGGCAGGTTCAAAAACAAATCCATCGACCGGCTGATTTCGACAAGCTGCTCATCATTCAATTCCCGAATTGGAATATAACGCAGATTTAACTGGTACGGCTTTACGTGCGGGCCGGGCGGCTCGGCGTCAAGACCTGTGATTACATCCTCGATACAGTCATTGGCCAGGATTTTTTTCGATATTATGTCAATATGGCTGTTTGATAATTCGCCGAGAATGACATATTTGCGTGCGGTTCGGACATTCTCGACTTTTCGCCCCATATCGGCGATTGCCGCAGTAATAGATTCTGCCACGGGGTCGGTAACGCCGCTTTTAAGATGCACTTCAATCAGCGTGGCCTTTGCCAAACCCGCCGGCGCACCGCTTCTGCCGATATAATATTCTTCCGTAACCGGGTCGGTAAGCAGCTCAGCGGCAAGGCGGTTTGCAAAGTCTCTGTCGAAATCGGCCTGTATTATTATAACCTTTGCGGACTGAACGGCCTGGACTGTGCAAATGCCCAGCGCGTTAATATCCTCCATAACGCCCGCCCCTGCCACATCGGCAAATCCGCGGCGGTTAAAAACCTCAAACCTCCATGTTTTCACTACAAAATTTCCTTCCTCTGCATTTTATATTTAATGAGTTCTGCGCGCTTGTTCCGTGCGTTTTCAAGAAGTTTTTCAATTTCATTATATCTGCCGCTTTTGACCGCGGCCTTTAACTTTTCCAGCTGCAATATCACGCCGTCGATGCCGTGAACGATATTTTCGGCATTAGCCGAGAGAATATCCGCCCAGATATTTGCCGGACCAGAGGCAATACGCGAGGTATCGATAAGCCCTTTGCCGCAAAACCGCATATGCCGCTGCGGAATGGAATTAATTAATGCCGCTGCCGTTACGTGAGGCACGTGGCTTACGCTAGCAAAAATACTGTCGTGAAGCGATGCGCTCATTGTCTCCACGCGGCAGCCAAGCCGTGTCCAGAAATCACTGACGATATTGAACGCACGGGCATTTGTCGTCCGCTGCCTTGTCACAATACACAGCGCATTCAAAAATAAATCATCGCGTGCAAATTCAACGCCCCGCTTTTCCGAGCCGGCTATCGGATGCGAACCGACATAAAAAACATTTCTGCCCAGATGCTTTTTTGCCCAGCGATGCGGAAAAACCTTGGTTGACCCGACATCCGTAACAATGCAGCCGTCCGGCAAAATATCGGCCATCTGACACATCAGTCCTTCAAATGTGCTTATGGGGCTGGCTAAAATAACCATATCGGAG
>DYLR01000088.1 GCA_020721975.1 Blastopirellula marina
CTTCGAGAGTTGAGCAATCTTGTCCGTGAGTTGAGCCACCTGATTGGTCAGCTCGGCAAGTTGTTTTTCGAGTGTTGCGATGCGATTGTCGCGTTGCTTGAGTTGCGATTCGAGTTCCGCGATACGCTGAATGTAAAATTGTTCTGTTCTGGCAGTCAGGTTTTATCCTCAAGTTTGCTGACAAGATTATTATTGGACAAATTTCATACTTTACTTGAGAAAAATATTATATGCCGCCGTGATAACGCTACGACTTATCAAGTTGAAAATGGGCATTTTGACATTGAGTGCGTTGCTCAATACTTTTAAGATATCCGTGAACGATTAGGATTAAAGATTATGAAAAGCTGCCTGATTTGGATCGTATTACTGAGCACTATTTACTTTGCAAATACAACGGAGCTATGGGCCGACAATCTGATCGATTTGCGTGTAAGCGAAAACGGCCGTTTTCTGGTTCATAAGGACGGTTCAGGATTCTTCCCCATCGCTGATACAGCCTGGGCAATTGCCTGGAAGTTAAATCGCAGCGAAGTTGAGAGGTATCTGCAGCGTCGCAAGGATCAAAAATTCAATACGATTGCGTTAGTCGCGTTTCCTTCCTGCGAAGGCGGCAAAATCATTGCTAATGTATATGGAGATAATGTTTTTGAGGTCAACAGTGGCAGGTGGAACCCACTGCAACCGATTACAACACCGGGTAATAATCCTGAAAATTCGACTGAATATGATTATTGGGACCACTTGGAATATATCATCGACGCCTCAGAATATAAGGGTATGTATGTGGTTTTGTTGCCGGCATGGGGTGGTTGTGTGGCCGGGGACTATAGCGATGGCCATGCTACGCCTGAAATCATCTTTAACGCTACCATCGCGTATAAATATGGCCACTGGATTGGGCAACGGTTCAAGAATAAGAAAAACATCATTTGGATGATGGGTGGTGACCGCAGTGCTGTTTATGGCGACAGGGATTATCGGAATGTGTTTCGGGCCATGGCCGAGGGAGTAGCTGACGGTGTCAATGGAATCAACCAACAGGATGGGAAAGCCGACTACAGTACAACGCTTATGAGTTACCATCCGCGGAAATGGGCGCCCAATTCTTCCAAGTGGTTCCACAATGACCCGTGGCTGGACTTTAACTCGATGCAGGACCAGCCGAAAGACCAGATCATCGCGACTGAGTTGGATTACGGTCTATCTCCTGCAAAACCAACATGGCTTTTTGAGGGGGGATATGAATATCGTGGGGAAGACAAAGAGGTCTACAAAGACTGGCAAATTCGCTTCCAGTCCTATCAAACGGTCTTTGCCGGCGGGTTTGGGATCACCTATGGCAGTATGAATGTATACCACTTTACTAGTGGTGTGACAGCTCTGGACGAGACGGTCACAACAGGTAAACCCAGCAAATGGGAGGTCAGTCTGGAGGAGACGGGCGCTATGGATATGCAGCATCTGTTTAGCCTGATGACATCGATGAGTAATGACCAATTCCTCGACCGGATTCCAGACCAGACCCTGATTGACGGCGATGCGGGCGACATGAACGACTGGGAGGGGTTCAAATCAAACCGGCTCCAGGCGACACGCGGGGCCAAGGGCGACTATGCGATGATTTACAGCGCAAACGGACGCAACATTCGTTTAAAGATGGACCGCCTGTCGGCTACGATGATGAATGCGTTCTGGTTCAACCCGCGAAATGGTAAGTGGCGGGTTAAAGACAGCGATTTTACTAATCAGAGACCTTTTGTGGAAAATATTCCCAGCGGACCTGCAACAGCTATTCAAGAGTTTGACCCGCCTGGCAGTGTTGGTGCCGGTAATGATTGGGTGTTGGTACTGAAAACCGTCAAATAAAAATGACCGTAACTGCTCACGAATCTAAATTTTAGACAGTACCACAAGGTAAAAAACGTGAACGGTTACGAAAAATCAGAACGTAGAACTCAAAAGAAAAAGTTTTTTCATTCTGATTTCTGAGTTCTGAATTCTGAGTTCTTTTCATTATTTGTTTCGAATTTGTTAAAGTTTTTTTTGTCATTTCGTTATCTCGGCAAACGGCGGATGGTTTTTTTGAGCATAGCCGCCGTTGCGTTGTGTTGCGCGCTGCTCATCGTCGTTGCTTCAATGTTCACCGGATTTATTGACGCAATCGGCCGCGGCGCATCGGACAACCTCGGCGATATAGTGCTTGAGCCGCCGTCGGAGCTGAGCGTGCCGGACTTTCGCAAATTTGCCGATATGCTCGAAGCCGATGCGAATATTGCATCTGCCACGGGCGTATTGTACAGCCGGGGACTTTTGCATTTGGGCAAAGGCGATGTTAAACGTGTGAGTATCTGGGGCATTGAACCTGCAAAGCGGGCGGAAGTAACAACAATGAAACAGTCGCTGCTGCGGCAGAAATCGCAAGCCGAGCCTCCGGATTTTGGCAATCATAGCGGCGAGCTGGCCGGCTTTATCGGAATCGGCCTTCTGCAAAAGCCCGATGAAATCACCGATGAATATGATTTGAAAAAAGCCCGGGATTTTATCGGCTCAAAGGTGGTGCTGACCACCGCGGCGGCGCGCAAGCCGTTTTCGAGGGAAGTGCCGGCGCCGGCAACTTATCCGATGGTTATCAGCGATATAATTTTTACGGGCCTTACGGAAATCGACCAAAGCGTCGTGTATATGCGGATTGAAGACCTGTCGTCTGTTTTATTTCCCGATTCCAATGAGCCTCTCAGGGCGGATATTATTCAAATCCGCTGTAAGCCGGGCGTCAATCCGCAAAATATGGTAAATACGGTCTGGCAAATCTGGCGCGACTATGCGACGGGTGAACTGGGCTGGTCGGCAGCGCTTGCTTGCGGAGCCGAAGTAATGACGGCCGTGCAAAAGCAAAACGATTATATACAGGAGCTTCGCAAGCAGCTCGGTATGCTGATGGTAATATTCGGCGTGGTCAGCACGGGCGTGGTTTTGCTTGTGTTCTGTATTTTTTATATGGTTGTAATGACCAAAATGAAGGACATAGCAACCATCAGGGCTGTGGGGGCGTCAGGATGGAACGTTGCCGGGATTTTTATTATTTATGGCGCGATTGTAGGGCTTACCGGTGCGATTGCCGGGCTTGCCGTCGGATATGTGCTTGTTGTGAACGTTGAAACGCTGGAAGAGTTTGTTCGCGTGGCGTTCGGGCTGAAGCTGTGGTCGAGCAGTATTTATATTTTTAATAAAATCCCATCTGAATATGACTGGCTGTGGGCGATAAAGGTTTTCATTGCGGCAATAGTTGCTTCTACGCTTGGAGCAATACTGCCGGCAATTGCTGCTGCAAAAAGCAGGCCGGTAAGAATATTGCAATACGAATAATATGTTCAAAATATCACTGCCAATAAGATATTTAATCAAACGGCCGATAAGTTATCTGGCGGTGGGGGCTGTTGCGCTGTGCGTTTTTATCGTTGTTGTCGTAATGACGGTGATGAACGGTCTGGTGCAGGAATTCAGCGATTTAAATCACGGCTACGTCGGCGACTGCGTGGTAGTATCCGATTCGCTGGTAGGCTTTGCTCACTATGAAAAATTTATGTCCGAACTGCAAAAGCAGCCCTTTATCGCAGCCGTTACGCCGGTAATAAAGACCTTTGGCCTTGTGGGCAGCGATGCAACGCGAAGCAGTCTCGGCCTTGAAGTTGTCGGCATTGTGCCGCAGATGCATCAGCTTGTTACAAATTTCGAGAATACGCTTTATTATAACAAAGGCGATGCCAAAGATGTTTTTGTGCCGCCTTATGACGCCAATCTGCCCGGCTGCGTTACCGGCGTTGACCTTATGTATCGCCGTATGGCTGACGGCAGCTATAATTATGTGCCGTTTGCCTCAAAACTTCCGATTACTATAAGCTGTTTTGCCCTTACTCCCAGAGGCGCCGTTGTTCAAATGGGGCGGTCTGCGGCGATTAATACCCGCACTTTTTATTTTTGCGACACGTCCAACAGCGGTCTTGCCCGCGTTGATACCGACAGCATTTATCTGCCGCTCGACGCCGTTCAGCAGATGACCGCGATGTCCGGCGAAAATCCCCGGGTTTCCGCGCTGCTGCTGAAATTTTCAGCCGGAATAAAACTCGACGACGGTGTACAGAAAACACAGGCGATGTGGAATAATTTTGTTGAATCCGAGGGGCAAAGCGAACTGGCTTTTCTTTTCGATTCGGTACGGGTGCAAAGCTGGAAATCATATCGCAGGGAAGTAATTGCCCCGATGGAAAAAGAACAGGTAATGATGGCAATTGCGTTTATAATGGTCGGTTTTATTACAGTTTTCATAATATTCGTGATTTTCTATATGATTATAAACCAAAAAAGCAGGGATATCGGCGTTCTGAAAAGCATAGGCACATCTGCCGGTTCATTATTCGCGATGTTTCTCGGATTTGCGTGTCTGATAGGTCTTGCCGGCTCGGCCATCGGTTCGCTTGGCGCGTGGGCGCTGCTTGAAAATGCCAACAGGCTCGAAAGACTGCTTTTCGACAAATTCGGCTGGCAGGTCTGGGACAGAAGCATTTACGCAATAGGCGAAATTCCCAGCGATATAAATCCGGCCGTATTGTCGCTTATCGTCTGCTCGGCTGTGCTGGCCTGTTTTCTTGGTGCGACAGTGCCGGTACTGCGGGGCGTACGGCGGAATTGTGCGGATGTTTTACGGGTGAATCAATTATGACTAAAGAACGGCCTTTTTTGCGATGCGATAATCTGTGCAAAAGTTATCGTCTCGGCGCAGCGGAGCTGCACGTTTTGCGGAGCCTGAACTTTTCCGTTGCCAACAATGAATTTGTCGCAATTCTCGGCGCAAGCGGTTCCGGCAAAAGCACTCTGCTGCACATCATCGGCGCACTGGATAAACCCGACAGCGGAAGGGTTATTTTCGACGGCGAAGAACTCCTGAAATTTTCAGGGGCAAAAGCCAACGAATTTCGGAACAAAAAGGTGGGGTTTGTATTTCAGTTTTATCATCTGCTTAACGAGCTTAATGTTCTGGAAAATATTATGCTGCCGGCAATGGCGTCGAGCAGTATTTTAGGCTGGGCGGCCTGCCGGGGCAGGGTCAAAAAACGGGCTTTTGAGCTTTGTGAGCGTCTTGGTCTGGCAGACAGGCTGCGACACAGGCCTTATGAACTCAGCGGCGGCGAACGCCAGAGAGTCGCCATCGGCAGAGCATTGATGAACCGGCCGATTTTGCTCCTGGCCGACGAACCGACCGGAAACCTTGACTCTGAGACAGGAAATGGTATCCTTGATATATTTGACGAACTTCACCGCAGCGGCCAGACCATTGTAATGGTAACACACGACGAACGGGTAGCCCAAAAGGCCACTCGAACGGTAAGGCTGGCGGATGGAAAAATAATAAGTGAAAAATCAATTTAATTTGTGTTTATAACCAATAACCAATTTTCAATAATCAAACAACCATCTCTCAGGGATGTTGGTTATTGAATATTGAGTATTAAATGGATGTTGTGTTATTGGTTATTGGATGTTTTCTTCAATATACCAACGACCATATACGGGATAATAGAAGATTTTCGGAGTATTTATGCCTCAGCAGATATGGCTTGATGACAGGCTGGTTGATTCCGACCAGGCAAAAATTTCAGTTTATGACCACGGGCTGCTTTACGGCGACGGCGTGTTTGAGGGTATTCGCGTTTACAGCGGCAGGATATTTGAACATGATGCGCACCTGAAGCGATTGTTTGAATCCGCCAGAGCAATCCGCCTTTTGATACCGATGGACTTTGAGAAACTCAAACATTGTGTTGAAACCACCGTCAGCGCCAACAATATAACCGACGGATACATCAGACTGATTGTCACCAGAGGCAAAGGCGCTTTGGGGCTTAATCCGTTTACCTGTGAAAAGCCGGCTGTGATTATTATCGCCGACAAGATTCAGTTGTATCCCGAAGAAATGTATGAAAACGGAATGAAAATTATTTCTGCGGTTACCGTGCGCAACCATCCGCTGGCGATTCCGCCGCAGGTAAAGAGTCTTAACTATCTAAATAACATCCTTGCTAAAATTGAAGCGATTGACAACGGCGTGCCTGAGGCGGTTATGTACAACCATGAAGGTTATGTAGCCGAGGCTACCGGCGATAATGTCTTTATTGTTCGCAGCGGCATCATTTTTACTCCGCCGGTTTCCGCAGGCTCGCTTGAGGGAATAACCCGCAAAGTGGTAATTGCAATCGCAAAAAAACATGGCATTGAAGTCTTAGAGAAAAATCTCACAAGGATGGATCTTTACATCGCCGATGAATTTTTCCTCACAGGCACAGCCGCAGAGGTCATCGGCGTAGTCGAAATAGACGGCAGACAAATCGGCAACGGCAAACCCGGCGCCGTTACACAGCTTCTGCGCAAAAAATTCTTCGAACTGGCACACGGCAAGAGTGCATAAATGACTATCGGCAAAGACCGCATCAACCTTATCGAAATATTCGCGCCTGTTGCCGGGCAGCTGCAGCAGGTTAAGTTGTTCATTGATTCACAGTTCACCGACAACGAAGGCGTTCTTGCTCCCTATTTTGCACATCTCGGCAGTCAGTCCGGCAAGATGATACGTCCGGCAATGCTTTTGCTTTCAGGTTTGTGCCTTGGTGAAATTACGCAACTGCATATCGAAACTGCCGGCATTGTTGAGATGCTTCACAATGCCACATTACTGCATGACGATGTGATTGATGAAGCGCAGATCCGCCGCACCGCACCGACCGCAAATACCAAATGGGGAAATCATCTTGCGATACTGCTGGGCGATTTTATTTTTAGCAGAGTTTTGGATGTATGTGTCAAAATTGATAATAAGCAGATAAATACCATTATCGCACAAACGGCATCCATTGTATGCCGGGGCGAAATGCGGCAGAATGTCCTTGATAAAAGCAGTATAACTCAAAAAGATTATATTGACATAATCTCCCAGAAAACCGCCGAGCTGTTCGCGGCAAGCTGTCTTCTGGGAGCGGCAATAAGCGGGGCAATTGGTAAAGAATGCGAAAAATTCAGAAATTTCGGTCTGAATTTTGGTATAGCGTTTCAGATTACCGATGATTTGCTCGACGGGACAGAAGCCGGCATTTCAATGTCCCAGGCCTGCAAATATTCTCAAGCAGCGATTCAGGCTCTGGCCGATGAACGGGAAACTGCGGCAAAGAAAAGTCTTGTAAAGCTGGCCGAATATGTTGTTTCTCGACAATCTTAAAATTTTTTGGAACAAAATTGCGGACTAAACTTTGCGAATAAATCGCGGTAAGAAACCTGCCGGATAGACCGCGAGGCTAAAAGATGTGCCGTCGTGCCGACGTCGGCTAAACAAAAGAGTCTTTGGGATATTTTTGAAATGGGTACAAGTATGAAGACACGTCTGATTTTTTGTTCAATTCTGCTGTCGCTGGCGGTTTCTGCGGCATTTTCTGAAACACCACAGCCCCGACCCGGAGTCGGCATCACAATTTACAACAATGATTTTGCCGTGGTCAAGGAACGGCGGGAACTGGATTTTGAGCAGGGCCGAAACACAATCAAATTTACCGATGTAGCTTCGGCTATAGAGCCTGACAGCGTGAATTTTGAGTGCCTTTCCGACGCAGCAGCCGTTAAAGTGCTTGAGCAGAACTATGAATATGATTTGGTAGATACTTATTCTCTGCTGAAAAGATATATCGACAAGCGCGTAAAAATTTACGTTCGCGGCTCCGGCAGTGACGGCGGCAAAGACGTTGACGGAATACTTTCTGCCGCAATGGACGGCAATTATATTCTCAAGACCGACAGCGGCTGCCTTGAGATAATCAGCCACGGCATCATCGAATC
>DYLR01000089.1 GCA_020721975.1 Blastopirellula marina
ATAACCATCTTTAAGTCCGTCAATCATAAATAGGTGACTGTCCCTAGTTTCTTCTCAGAGATCCATGAAGCGTTTCTGATTCTTGGTTGTATTAAAATATGTTGGAATCATTTAGCAAATTTCTCATTTTGTTAGAGGCTTTTAATACCCCGGTCCCCAGAATTCCGGCCGTTCAACAGAACTTGCCAGCCGCAGAGTTTTCCAGAAAGCGTACTGTCCCGATAAATAATTTGAGGGAATATATTTAGGGTCTGCTGGGGCGGGCAGGCCTTTGACTGTCTGAATATGCCCGTCGGCGTAAATTATATTCATCGCAGCTCTGTGATAAAATCCGCTGGTCATACGATGATGGCCGTCATAGCGTTTGATAATTCCCGCCGTAGCCGGATTTTCCACATCGTAGAGCTGGGCGGCGTAGCTTGTCTCAGCCATTAACATCATCTCGCCGGTATTTTTCAATTGATTGAAGCGGTATCCGCCGCCCGGACCTAATCGCAGTGAAACGGCAGGCCTTGCAAATGCAGGCTCGGTTTCGCTGCTGAAGCCGTTTATCGCATAGCTTGTCATCGGGTCGTGCGGGCAATTGTAAAAGCCTTTGGGGTAAGGGTCTTTATCTTCCGGGCATAACCAAAGCTCGGCGTGGTTCTCAAGCCATTTTTCATTTATTTTTTTCGCTATATACGGCATCAGTGCAATATGCCAGACCTGAACGGCCTTTGAAGCATGGTCGGCAAATATCATTTCTCTGCCCATTATTATTCTGTCGTCGAAATTCATTGCATAAGCCCGCATTGCCAGGGAAATCTGTTTCATACGCGATGCACATAGAGCGGTTTTCCCGGCCTTCCGGGAACTGTTCAGGGCGGGTACAAAAACAGCCAGCAGCAGTGCAATAATGAAAATTACGACTAAAAGCTCGACGAGCGTAAAAGCCTTATGAAACCGTGAATCAATAGCGACTTTTTTTTTCGCATAATAAAACATTTTATTCGAGCCAGTTGCGGGCGATTACGGCCATATCCCCGATATTAACAATTCCGTCAGTGTTTATGTCCGCGATGTTTACGCTTCGCGTATCGATATCGGTCTGGTCGATCATGGTAGCTCCGCCAACCGGATGATTTGCATCAGGCGGATATTGATATGCCGTAAAACGGATGTAAGTATCTGCCGGTGGAATCTGGAATTCATATATTGCCGTTACTCTATACCACAAACCAAGCCCAGACGTGCCGGGCGGTTCAGGCAATTGCTCAAAAAGCAGGGATTTCTCGATTATGTCATTGGTATCAGTAAATGAATCATTGCGTGATATTTCAAGAAGATAATTATCCGGCAAATCGTTTCTTGCAAAATATGTAGTCTGCACCCAGACATCGGTTCGCCAGTTAGCCGAGCGGTTATTCAGCGGCACGTGAAATGTCAGCGCAGTATCAGCCATTCCGCCATAGTAGCCGGTTCTGGTGGTCGGAATCTCCGAGTATTGATGTACCCAGTAAGCCATATATGTTGAATATGTAATATTTGTAAGCCCGGGCGTACCGAATTGATTTATCCATTCCGGCAGTCCGTCCGGCGGGGCGGGCAAAGCCTCGGACTGGTCGCTTGCGAAATCCCAGGACTGATGAGTGAAATCCGCAAAATTGTTCCACGCCGGCGGGCTGTTATAATCCGCCGCTGCGACAGCCGCTAAAAACAGCGATACGGCACAAAAGATTATTTTTTTTGTTTTCATTTCTTTCCTCACTATAAAACTCAAACGGCGTAGCTGTGCAGGCCGCTGAAAATTCTGGCTAAATTTACCATCAGCAGGGTAATTACAATAAAGCAAAAGCCCCATATAACCATGGCATTTTCGTTTTTTTTCGACGCGGAAGAAAAGAAATATTTCCAGTGATAATAGCTCACATAGACAAGCCACGTCGCCAGCGACCATAATTCTTTTGGGTCCCATCCCCACCAGCGTCCCCACGCCTGTCTTGCCCACACACTGCCCAGCAGCAGGCCCAGCGTCAGCAGCGGAAAACCAAGATTCACAAGCAGCCGGGCATTTTCAGCAAATATCAGTGAATTGTTTTGTTCTTTTGCCGCAAGTCCTTTTGCCGCTTCAACGGCCGCTTTGGTCAGAATAATATACGCGAGCATATAAGACAATACGTGCGGCCCGAACAGCAGGCTTTGCAGTGCGGGCGGCAGTTGAGCCGGCGTCTGACTGAAAACAAACCCAGCCGGAAACAACACAACAATGCCGATAATGACGTCGGGGATTTCGGAGTTAATTTTCAAAAATTTTCTGCAAAAAACGCTTACAGGATACGCCGGCATACCGAGAAAGACAAATACCTCGAATAGATTCTGAAGCGGTATATGCCGCACAGAAACGCACCGCCAGATTACCGACGCCAAAGCGATAACAAAGCCGGCGGCAAATAAGACACGCCCCGCTTTGCGTCTTTGAAAAATATACAGCAGCAGTGCACAAAGATATGCCCATATCGTGGCATAAATAAACAGACCCTGCATTGTAAGTTTGACATTCATATTTTTCGTCTGAGTCCCTTATACCAGCATTGGATAAAAAGCCCTGACAGGAGCATAACAAAGCCGGCATATCCCGTTCCAAGCCCCTCTGCGGAGGCGATTTTCAGCACGGTGTATCTGCCTTCGTTCTGGTCATAACCGTACTGATATAAGTGATAGCCCCGGTAGAACGCAGGGTGATTGACGGAAACGGATTTGCTGTAAGAGTCTCCGTTTGTGCCGGTAATTTTAATATCGCTGACGTACTGTTGAATCCGGCCTGCGGCGTATTCGATTCTAAAGTCGCTCAGCGCAACTTTAAAGGGAAGTTTAACCGGATTGCCCGCAGTTGAATAGGCCTCATTGCAGTCGCTGCCTTCATCGATAATCATTACCGCTTCTATTATTTTGTTGCCGCCGGTAACGGCATTCAATATTGAATGCCCTGCGTCGGTCTGTATCATTCCTCCCAGCAGTATCATAGCACAGCCGATATGAATGCAAAACAGCCCGGCGTTGTTTTTTATCCTCGGAAAAAACACGGCTGACGCCGTTAAAGACAATAACAGCACGACCCATACGGCAATCATAGGCGGAGAATTAAAAAAGATGCCGGCCTTTTCATCGCCCATAAAAGAACCCCACACGCATAATGCCGTCAGCAACAGTATCACCGCCAGACCTGTACGTCCGAGGAATATTTGTCGATTTTGTTTATAAAGTCCAGTCATTTTTTTATGTTTAATGCATACAATCGATGCATATAGAATAGTCTGATGCGGCAATTTGTCTAATAAAATTTTGTTGCCGCTGCTTATAATAAAGAATATATTATGAAGCGTTATGACGATTGTTAAGTTCGGTATAAGCAGAAATGCGGGGGTTCTAAAAATCATTTTGTCGGTTCTGGCGGGAACGGCAATGGGAATGATGATTTTGACGGCTCGCGTTTCAAATGCGTTATCATATCTGTCCGATTCGTCCGAGACATGTATGAATTGTCATGTTATGACTGACGCCTACAGCGGCTGGAAAAGGAGCAGCCACGGCAGAGTCGCCGTCTGTAATGACTGTCATGTGCCGCATCAGAATATTGCGGCCAAATATGCCTTCAAGGGGATGGACGGAACGAAACATTCCTTTATATTCACAATGAGAATGGAGCCGCAGGTTATAAAGCTGTCCCGGATGGCCGGGCCTGTTGTGCAGGAAAACTGCCTTAAATGTCACGACAGGCAGTTCGCAATGGTCAGGCTTGCCTCGGCGTCAGAGCGGAAATGCTGGGACTGCCACAGCAATGTTCACAGTCATGTACAAAGCGTTTCGGCTTCGCCGGCGGTTTTGCGTCCGAAACTGCCGGAAGCCGGAATAAAGGGATTCAAACAGAGGTGATGAAAATGAAAATCAGCATAAGGGATTTCCTGAACGGTCTGCCGACATGGGTATATGTTGTTATCTCCGGCTTAACGGCGGCGGTCATTGTGCTGCTGGGGCTGCTTGTGTTCAGTATAACGGAACGCCGGTGGGAATCGCAGAGGCCTGCAATAGTTTAAAGCCTATCGCCGAATGGGAGCCGAATAATGCCGTCTGGGGGCAAAATTATCCGCTGGAATATGAAGCGTACAAAAAGACCGCTGTTTCAGATACCAAAACTAAGTATGGCGGGGCTTTCCCGCGGGATTATCTGGAAGAAGACCCGCGACTTGTGATTTTGTTTGCCGGAAATGTTTTCAGCAAAGACTATTTGCAGGCCAGAGGGCATTATTATTCTCTTACGGACGCAACTAAAACCGGGCGGCAGAAATATCCCGTAAACGCGGGATCTTGCATGACCTGCAAAAGTACGGATGTGCCGCGGCTGATGAATGAAATGGGAGCAGAACAATTCTACGCCGCTAATTTTCATGACCTTCGCAAACAGGTTTCAAATCCGATAGGCTGCCAGGACTGCCACGACCCCAAAACAATGAATCTGCGAATTACCCGACCGGCATTGAAGGAAGGATTAAAAGCGGCAGGCAGGGATGTAAATGAGATGCCATATCAGCAGATGCGTTCGCTGGTGTGCGCTCAATGTCATGTAGAATACTATTTCAAAACACAGCCTCTCAATTATCTTACGTTTCCCTGGCACAACGGATTGTCTGTTGAGAATATGATTGCGTATTATGACAAAATTGAATTTTCAGATTATACCCACGCGATATCAAAAACGCCGATTATCAAGGCTCAGCATCCCGATTATGAGCTTTACAGCACAGGGATTCACAGGGATTCACGCATATCAGGGTGTTTCCTGTGCCGATTGCCACATGCCGTATCGAAGCGAGGCAGGCATGAAATTCACCGACCATCATGTTCAAAGCCCGCTGCTGAACATTGAAAACAGTTGTGCGGTCTGCCATCGCTGGAGCGAACATGAGATAAAAAATCGCGTCGAGCAGATTCAGGACAAGGTCAAAAATGCGACCAGAGACGCCGAGGATGCGATTGTTAAAGCTCATTTTGACGTGGCCGCGGCGATGCAGGCCGGCGCAACCGATGAGGAACTGGCACAGGCGCGAAGACTGCTGCGGCACGCCCAGTTCAGATGGGATTACATAGCGGCAAGCAACGGTGTTGGTTTTCATTCGCCCCAGGAAGCCATGCGAATTCTCGGACAGTCTGTCAATCAGGCTCAGCAGGTTCGGCTGCTGACGGCCAGAATTCTGGCACGAAAAGGTATCTCTGATGAGCCGACATACCCGGATATTGAAACCCGCCAAAAAGCAGTGCTGATAACCGAGGCATTTGTCAACGGCGCAGGAATTAAACTGCTGAAATAATACTGCATTCTGAAATTTTCCTTGTTAGCCCCCCCCCATTTATTCGGGGGGGGTCTTTTCATTCCGAATTTTATATTCTTGTAACCTTATGTTTTTTAAGCTGCTGTGAAAATTCCTTTGCTCTTCCAGCCGTGAGCCTGTTCAATTCGTCCCAGTATTGCCTGCTGTGGTTTTTTATTTTTGTATGCAGCAGCTCGTGCAGCAGAAGATAATCCTGCAATTCAGTCGGCAAAAAGACCATATTGATATTCAGACTGATATTGTTTTGATGCGAACAGCTGCCCCATTTCGTTCTCTGGCAGCGAAAAGCGGCTCTGCGGTAGGGCAAATTGTGCTGTATGGATAAAGCGTACAGGCGGTTGAATAAATCATCCTGTGCCTTCCGCAGGTCGATATTTAAATCTGGCTGCGGATTTTTTTCCAGTTGGGCAAACCGGTCGATTTTCTGAAATTGCTTTTGAATCCAGCCGGTCTGTGCCCTGAGAAATTTTTCTGCGGCCTGTTTCGAGCCGTTGTGCGGAATGGTAACGATAACGCGCTTGTCCGGCCTGACGGTTATACGCATCCGCCGGGCCTTTAGGGAATGAACAAAAACGACAGAATCAAAACTTTCAGCCATAAGATATCAGGAAACATCCAATAACGCAACATCCAATTTAATTTCCAATGCCCAATTTTCCAATGCCCAGAGAATATCCAAATATTTTAATGACCAATAATCCGGCGAAAGTCTTTTATATATTGGTAATTGAAAATTCTCTGGTCATTCGGATTTGGTCATTGGTCATTATTTTTATATTCCTCTTACATTCACAGACCGGCCGGCTCTGCGCTTGCGGCTGATTGTATTGCGGCCTTTATGTGTTTTCATGCGGGCGCGAAAACCGCTCTTGCGAAGTCTTTTAATCTTGCTTATACGATGATTTTCCATAAAATAATCTCCAATAAATATTCAGGTTTAGGGTATAGGGTTTATAAAAAACTACTACCTTCTGTCTTCTACCTGCTACTCGCTTTCTTTTTCGTTGGTTTTGCTTTTTCGTTTTTGCCGGGCAGTTTTTCGGTCTGTTCGTCGGTTTGCGGCGGCCACTGACCCTTGGCCTGCAAATCCTTTAACTGCTCAAGATTTTTTATGCTCACTATCGTACGGCATTTTGGAAATCTGCTGCAGCCCATAAAAGGCCCGCGTTTGCTCTGGCGAATTACCAGTTCGCCTTCTTTACACTTATGGCATTTCAGACCTGTCGGCTGGGGCGGCGCTGCCGGCGGTTTAACATTGCCCTGTTTGTCTATTCGCTGTATCGTCTTGCAGTTCGGATAATCCGAACAGCCTAAAAACGCACCAAACCTGCCGAGCTTTTTCACCATCGGTTTGCCGCATTTTGGGCATTTGTGTTCGGTAGGCTCATCCTTAACCATTTTGCCCTGCGCATCGCAGGGACTTGTGAATTTGCACACAGGATAACCTGAACAGCTCAGAAATTTGCCGTTTTTGCCGAAACGATACAAAAGCTGTTTGCCGCAATTCGGACAATTATATTCGCTCGGCCTGGTCTCGGCTTTGGCGTGTTTCATTTCTTCGCCGGCCTGTTCGAGATTCTGCTTAAACGGACCATAAAACTCATTCAATACATCACGCCAGTCCAAATGCTGACTTTCAATTTTATCCAGCTGCTCTTCCATATGCCGGGTAAAGGCAACGTCCATCAGCTTTGGGAAGAAATCGATGAGCTTATCCGTTACCACTTCGCCCAAATCGGTGGCGTGAAATTTCTTGTCAATCTGCTCGACATATTTACGGTCCTGAATCGTACTGATAATAGAAGCATAAGTGCTTGGTCTGCCGATGCCTTCCTTTTCGAGTGCCTTTACCAGAGACGCCTCGGTGTATCTTGCCGGAGGTTTTGTAAAATGCTGCTCGGCTGTAATATCAACGGCATTGACCTGCTGGCCGAATTTCATCTCCGGCAGCTGCTGCTCTGTTGTTCCGGTAGCCCAAATCCTTGTGTAACCGTCAAAGACAAGCACTCTTCCGGCAGCGCGATAAACACAAACGCCCTGCGAAGTCTGCGCCTGTATTTCAACGGCGGTAATATCCCATTCCACAGGCGACATCTGGCAGGCAACAAATCGCTGCCAGATAATTTCGTACAGCCTGAACTGATCAGGCTCAAGATATTGCTTCAAACCTCCCGGCGTCAAATCCACATCAGTCGGCCTTATTGCCTCGTGTGCCTCCTGAGCGCCTGCGCGGGAAGTAAAATAATTCGGCTTTTCAGGCAGATATTTTTCGCCGATATTTTTCTGAATATATCGTCTGGCGTCGCCGATTGCCTCGGCGGAAATATTCGTGCTGTCGGTACGCATGTATGTAATCAGGCCGATTGAGC
>DYLR01000090.1 GCA_020721975.1 Blastopirellula marina
TTAGCCCGGCCGGTGAATCATGCAATCAATTAGCCGAAGTCTAACGGCTATATAATCCCTTATACTTGCGAACGGGTGGTATGACATCTGTTCAATCTGAAGGTCGATTGTGATTCAGATTGGCATCCAAATATATAGCTGTTATGTAATTGCCGCTATCGGCAATTTTGCAGAGCTCTCGCTAAGTAATGATGAAGGAAAGCGGCCGAGGGTATCGGCCGCCATAAGAAAAAGAAGTCCTGCGACTTCTTTACCACCCGCATCTGCACAGTGCCACAATCTTTCAGCTTCTTGTTTTTCGTATGTGATATAGCCAAATATAGCTATCGCTAAGCTCTGGTTAACATGCACCTACATTTAACTCCGAGGCCAGCAGGTTGATCTGGATATCAGGCTCAACCGGCAGCAGCCGCAGATACTTTGTGAACTGGGCAAGCATAAAACCAGCTGCGATATTGGCACAGTAAATTGTGGTCTTTGCCGTACAGGGGCCGGCATGAGCCTGTTCTGCGGCAAACAGTGTCTGTGGGTAATACTTCCTGCTCTTTTCATCGCAGGCAGTAATCACCCTCAAAACCTCGGCGGACATCCGGCCGTCAACAAAGAAATTTGCCTTATCCTTTACAGCATCCCAGATGTGTTTTCTCGTCTCGATTTTATCCACACAACAGAAAATACAGTTGCCGATAACAGATGAACGTTTGAACCGTTCATTGATTGTGTAAAGTTCCAGATGAGGATTTATCTGCCGGCATATATCTGCCGTTGCATGCACCTTGAAGCGCTTCAAATCATCTTCAAAGTATCCCTGGCTTGCAATGTTGCTTTCTTCAACAACATCGTGGTCAACAAGCTGCATCCACGGCAGTCCAATAGCCGCAAGCTGCAGTGCAACCTGTCTGCCGATAGCGCCAACGCCGATTACCGTTGCCTTACAGTCAGGTATTCGCTCTCTCGGCACTAAATCTTTCTGTCTTGAGAATCTTTCATCCATAGAACACCTCGCTTTCTTCGTCCCAGAAATCGCTTCTTATGGCCAGTTCTTCCATGAAAATATCCCGCTCAAAAGGCTCCATTCGGTCAATCTGTGAAAGCAAATCCTCGCTTGCAAACTGCTGGGACACAGCCGGTATCTGCTCGCCGAAAATATCATCAGACAGCTGCCTGACCAAAACGGGCTTTTCTTTGGTGTCTATGGGCCTGAAAATCTCTTCGCGGGCTACATTGGCAATGTACTGCTGTTTCCAGAGTTCAAAATTGGCAGCATCAAATTCACAGCTGTAATCGAGGCAGACCGGAATCTTCGTTTCACCGCCCGGGCCGACATTAAATCTCAGCCTTGCAAAGCTGCTGCCATCCTGTGCCACAATGCACATTACTGACCAGTCGCATTTTCCAAAGACTCTGGTAAAAGTCGCTTTGTCGGTCATACTTGGTTCAGGAGAGTTGCCAGGATGGGTATGCAGCCAGATACGGGCAAACTGCTCAGGTCTTCTGCCTGCTGCAACCTGATCCTCAAAAAAGTCTGCTACAGACTCATCATCAAACGAAACCGAGACAGCGGTTACCTTTTGTTTTACCAGGGCGAAGTCTGTAACAAACAGCAAATCATCGGCCTGCGTTATTCCGAAGCCGCCGACCTCCGTTTCTGTCATGTCGCGGCAGAACAGCAGCTTAGCCCATGCTGTCGGACTAAACCGCAGCATTGGCCTTTGGTTCTTCTGAGAGTTGTTCCTGTTCTTCATTTTCGCTTTCCTTTCTCTGCTCTTGGCAGTTTTGACATAATCCTTCTTCATCTAAGCAATCCTTACAGAACGTCTCTTCGCAGTCCCTGCATTTGGCAGTACAGCTGCGGCAGACCGGCTCATTGCATGAGGGACATTCGTAGGCACACCCTAAACAAACTGTGGTATCACATTTTTGACAATAGGTACTGCACTCTGAGCAGTATTCTCTGTCGCAGTATTCGCAGTAGTAGCTGTCATCTCCAGATACCGTGCATCCGCAGTCATAGCAGGATATTCCCTCCCAGTCGTCCAGCGAAACGTATGGACTGCCCGGGTTGTAGGTCTGCAGGATATTTACAATCAATGTAAAGAAGTCGCAGAATCGCCCCTGTTCTATGGCGCTGCGAATAGCGACATGGCCATCGCCTTCACAGAGCCTTTCATCGCTTACATGCGGATGTGTAACACTGGCGTTTGTACCTGCAGGATTTGGCTCTAAGGCAATTATCCTGAATGGAGCATCGCTGTAGAGCCTGTTTATCTGGCCGATAAACAGTTTTACCTCAAACGGTCCGAATGGGATGTCTTCCAGAGTGATGGGCTCGGTTATTATTGAGATTGCCTTTTCTTCCGCATCAAATTTGATATCGCCGAACTCCTGCTCTATCTGAACAAGCTCTGCGTAGATATCTGCAATTTTGGGCAAAACTATTTCATCGGCACTGGCAAGCTCTTTGAACCTTTGCAGGTAATATGAGAAATCATTGAGATTCCTGCTTATCCTTGACCTGATATCGCCTGCACCAATCAGCCAACCTTTTTCAGTTGCTGTACGGAACAGATGGGAATCCTTTGTTGCGTCAGAGCATTTGATATTGAAATCATCTAACACGGCCTGAATCTGCTGCAATCTTCCCTTTTTAAGCTCGTTCAGGCTGTCCAGCAGCAGATTTGACAGCCTTACAAGATTTTTTTGTTTTTTCATAAAATTTTCCCTGCGTAAAAAAAGACCTCTGCCTATAATCAATACAGACAGAGGCCTTACGGTTAATGTTTCCGTGCTTAAGCGGTCTGCTGACCCAATCGGCAGGCCGCACCCTCTATCTTGGTAGGCGTGATCGTTACACGGTCGCCTTCCTGTAAACAATAATCCTTTGGAACAGGCTGGCGGTTGACACGAATCAGATAATCCGAGGGCTCTCTGCCTTCCATCTTGATCGTGAAAAACTGCTCAACTGTCGTTCCTTCGGTAATTGTTACGTAATCAGCAAAACCGGCGCCGTCATTGTTGACAAATAATATTCTCATTATTTGTTTCCTTTCAAATTTTAGTTTTATTTTCTTGTAACTCAGAACTCCTAACTTTTAACTCCTAACTCATAACTCCTGACTCTTCGAATCACGACTCAGGACTCATGACTTCTCTCCGGTGGACTGCGCGCGGAGAATCTTCGCTCTGACATAATTTTCCCTTTCAATTTAATTTAGATTTGTACTTACGATTTGTTTGTTACAATAGTGGTGAACTTTGCGATAGCGGCTTTTGCCTGTTGTATTTCCTCGACGTCAGAGATGTTTACCTGATTATCTAATCTGTAGAGCAAGTCCGTTGTATAAGAGGTCAATACCCTGCAGGCTTCAAGCAGCTCTGCCGATGCACGGCTTATCGGAGTTGTCATCAATTCATCCGGCAGCTCTGAGATACTGTGCAAAGCAATTTGAGACTTTAACCATTCATCAACAGTTGTTTGCCGAACGCTTTTGATACTGATCCGAATACTGCCGCAGATAAATTCAAACTCATCAGGATCGCCGGTATTGTGATCTCGCGGTTTATCACCGTCGTCATACCACTTTCCAAAATAATCTCTGGCAAGCTGTCGGGCGTGTTTGATGTTTTTGGCGGCAATCAGATTACTTTGGGAGTATTCCTGCTCGCCGTTGTATTCAGTTGCCTGTACTTCGTATAGTTTCATAGTTCGGATTTTGTTCATAATATAGTCTTTCAAAAAATTCACATTGTTTTTATATCTGATATCACTGGGCTGCCCTGCAGGCATCTAAACAGGCCTGGCTGCAAAACAAAAGACCTTTCCATTTAATGGAATCAGTTTCTATTTCTTTTTTGCACCAGTTACATCGCATACGGGCTGTTTCTTTTGCCTTCTCAAGGTCAATAATCTGGGCATCTTCCCTGTTGATGTCGGCAAAGATTATTAATCTCAATCTGCCCTGCCATATCTCAATACCAACAGGCCAGCCTTCATCGTTCATGGCACACTTTTCGCCATAGCCATCCGGCTGTATCCAAATCTGGCCGCCCTCGGATAATACTTTTACCTTTATCTCAGACGGCACAGAATCCGGACACTGCTCTTTAATGGTATATTCGGCTGCTGTCATGGTCATATTGAACGGCTGATACTCATGCTCAGGCGCTTCAATCGGTTCGCCCTTTGTGTTTTCAAACTGGACATCATCGCCGGCGATAAATTCCTGTGCCGTACATACAAATTTGCCGGCAGAGTCTTTCTCATACGTCTGCACCACAAAACCGGTTGTTATCTTTGTAAATTTTTCCATATATCCTGCCCTTTCACTTTCGCCCGCCAAGGTCAATTGTTACAACATTTCCCTTATAATCCATCACCTCAAGCACAGGCAGTATTGCATCAGGGTCTTTCATTCTCTGATGCGCCAGCTTTGCGGCCTGCAGAGCATTCGGGGCATTTACGTCAATCGCATAAACAACCCTGAAAAGCGGTTCTTTACCACTGTCTTTTGCAGGAGGGCTTATAATGTAATCTTTGCTCTTCATAATCTATGCCTCCTCTGCAAACATATCAGGTGCGATTTCAGCAAGCGTCTTTGGCCTGAAGTAAAGGTCTCTTTCTACCGGCAGTCCCATCGGACCTGTTACTTCCTCAAGTTCACTCAAGAGGAAATAGCCATACTCGCGTTCATGTCCGAATACCAGGCCGAAAAACCTGAAATCGATTTCGGCGCCAGACTCCGAAAGAACAGGTTCGCCTTCCGTTACGAGCCATGTCCAATTACTCGATGGGGTGAAGTACTTCACATAAACAACAGCTTTTTCGCCTTTGCCGTCCTGGGAATATAGCGGCGGCAGTTGTTCACGGATTTCCTTTGGCAATAGCTTCATACCTCTTATCTTGTCATTGGCCAAAACCTTCTTTGCACGCTCGACAGCCAGCGTGTTCCCTACTGCAATCGCATTCTCCTGGGGGATGCCGCAGGAACCTGCCAGGCCGCAGAGGAACTTTGCCATATTCTCGGCCTGCTTTCTTCTGTCAGGCGGGTCTGATTCACAGGCAGGTATCGGCCGGGTGACAAGCTCTACCTGATTTTGCTCAAGCTCAAGCACAACTCTGCCGTTGGCATCGGAGTACCACTCAAAGTACGGGTAATTTACATAATCTACAGGCTCTCTGCCTGCCGTCATATCACCGACGCTGCCCTGCTGAATAAGGGAAAAACCCTGCATGTACCTTTCTGATTGTTCCTTATCCGCAGATTCGCCATCACCTCGAAGTCTTACCCTTGCGCCCCTGATGTCCCTGTGGAAGTCGCCTTCCAGGTCAAAAATAACCTTGTCTTTCATACCGGCAAATCTCAACCAGCCGGTAACCTTTCCGGGTATGCTGTTGTCAAGCACGCCCTCAATCAATTGTTCATTCGGTCTCCAGGCCATAATTTTTTCCTTTCCATTTTTAACATTGTTATAATTTGAAGATTAGTTGTCTACGTCAAATCTAAACTCGAAATCCGAATATCGAAATTCGAAACAATATCGAATGAACAAAATTCAAATTTTCAAAACAAAACTGGCGGCGGATTTTCCTGTTTGGGTTATTGGGATTTGTAATTTTGAATTTGTTTCGTATTTCGGATTTCGTGCTTCGTATTTTACTCCGCCGGTGGATTTACTCTCTGCCTTTTGCCGTCCTTGAATACTATCTCAAGGCTCTCATCGGAAAATATCGTTACCTTCTGCCATTTGTCATAAATGGGATAAAGCTCTTTTACAAGCTGATGCCTTACCGGTTCATAAGGGCCGACAAGCTCGTTCCAGAATTCATCCAGCTCTTTCTCAAAGCAATAAAGCTGGGTATCATAGCTGTCGCCCTCGTCACTGTAGCCGCCTAAATGAAACCAGATATCCTCGGCAGACAGGTGGTTTCGTGCGTCTTTGGTTAAACAGACAGTCTCAACCGACCAGTGGTTTTTATCTTTGGGTAGTTCCGTTATAACGGCCATATCCACATCAGAACTGAAGGTCTTTCCATCGGATGTGTGGACTGTTATGGCAAGTTTATCAAAACATGCTATCTCACCGCAGTTGATTGAATGGCGGAGTTTATCTTTGCCTTTTGCAACTTCAACTTTTGTTACCTTCGGCAGTTTTGTCCAGCTGTAGCCCATATAATTACTGTCAATAGTAACAGGCACAAAGGGTTTATCCTCAAATTCACCCAATGCCGCCAGCAGATGTGCATTTGTCTGTGCCATATCACCATCGCAGTCTTCATCAGAGCACAGATAGCCATCCTGGAGCTTGAAGTCCTTCGGGATTGCTATCTCCACAGGCTCGTTATACTCATTGCTGATAAGACCTACTCTGTACTTTGGTTCGGCCTGCGGCAGTTCAATGCCAAGCTGCTTTGCACGCAGATATTCTTCATAGTAAAGACAGTGCGTTTTCTGCCTCTGGAAGTATTTGTAATACTCCAGTTCAATAGCTGCCTTGAGCTGCTCAAACGCCTTATTTTCAACAAGCCTTGTTCGTGCCGGAAGCATGAGCCTGATGTCTGTCTGGTCTGCGATATCAACAAGAATTGTCAGGTTATGCCTGCTCTTGGTTGGCCAGTGATCTACCTGGACTACCTGCCCGTGGAAATTCACCAGCACCCTGCCGTGATACCAGCCTGACGTCCAGCGGCTGTGATATTTGGTAATCTCTGATGTTACTTCAATCCTGCAGCCGGGGTTATCGTAATACACAGCCTGATTGCTGCAGAACGGTATCTGGTGGCAGTATTTTCCGTCAACTATTACCCTGATACCGGCAAAAACGGCGTGATTTTCAACAAGCTCCATATCCCATGGTTTTTCATCATGGAATTTAACGCTCGTTCCAGATACCTCTTTCTGGATTGTCATTACCTGTACTGGTCTTCCTGTCCAGCCATCCTTATCGATAACGACTTGCCTGTTGCCGGATGTGATAGTTACTTCTTTGGGAGCTAAACTGAAAAGTCCCACGCCTGCCGGGTCTTCGCCTGTCTCTAATTTTTCATCCCAGCCGCTGCCGCCCAAATCCAGAAGCTTGGCAAAATCTTCAATGCCGCAGCCGTTGTCTTCGATGGTTATAAAACCATCCTTATTTGAGATTCTCACCTCTGTGGAACCTGCTCTTCTTGCGTTCTGCAGAATCTCTATTATTCTGCCCTCGACAGTGCCTGTAAAAAGCCTGTCGGATTTACTTAAAAGTCCCGGATTTACCTTCGCACAAATTGTTTCCATAGTTTTGTCTCCATAAAAAAATAATAAGTTGTTATTTTTTGACAAATTCAAACTTGAATCACTGATTACGCTGATTACACGGATTTTTCATTCCTTCAATACAGCAGCGACTAAAAACAAAACGGCCTTATGCGTTTGATAAGGCCAAATAAAAAAGAAAAACTGCGTTATTCTTCGGGATGTTCTGTATTGGCGGTAAAGCCTTCCTTGTTCTGGAGGACGTATTCGTAGGCCTTCTGCAGGGCAAGGA
>DYLR01000091.1 GCA_020721975.1 Blastopirellula marina
GTTTGTTGATGGTTAAATATTTTTCAAATATGGAAAGAAATTTATCTCTGCTCACGCCTGTGGCGCTTTGCTCAAGTTCCTCCTCAAGCCGGTCAATCGCAGCCTGGTACTGGTCAATTTTTTCCCTGTCAAACGGGAAATCAATCCTGCCGGTGTCTCTGCCGACAATAAGTTCGCCTTCAGCCAGTTCTTTCGGTTCGCCGATAGCTATTGCCGCCGTATTGGCGTCTGTTCTGCCGGAAGATTGGCTGAAACGCAGGACATCCCCGAGCAGTCTGCACCGCCTCAGCGCATCGCGTCCCATCCGGTCGTAGGCAATCGCCGCGACATACTGCGAATCGAGCAGGCGAATCGAACGGATAAACATTTCAGGCTCAATGCCCTCATGCCGCTGTCTGCTTGTTTCACAGGGACTATCCTGAAGAGCGGCCTTTATCAGCGAACGGTCAGTTAATGCCTCAACATAATCTCTAATCGATTTATCGTCTTCATACAGAGCATTTAGCCAGCTGTAGCAGATAATAAGCGAATCAAGCCATTCGCCTTTGGCCTCATGTTCGGCTGCTTTGGCTTTGGCTTTCTCGATAATAGTTTTGACAAATTTATCTTCAAGCAGTTCGGCTTTCTGCTGCCGGTCGGCGTATTCGGCGGCGCGCACGATAACGCTGAAAATATCGGCAAAATTGTTCGGCTCGTTGACCTCTGCGTCACGAGCGAATTTTTTCAACTCGGCTATTTTCTCCTCGTAAGCCGTTTTTCGTGCGTCTTCGCGTTTTTTCTCTAGCCTGCGGTAATCGCTTATTATTGATTTAATCTCTTCACCGGCCGAATCCTTTTGAGATTCGAGCAGTTTTTCCGCGCCGTCAAAATCGCCTTTGCATATCAGCTCACAAATTGATTTGTCGGCCTGCTCATGTCGAACAGACTCCTGTTGCACCGGCACGGCAGGTGGTTTCTGATGAGGTACACCCATCGCAAAAAGCGACGAAGACAATATCAGCAGAATTAACGTAGAAAATTTTGAAGTTTTAATAAGCACGGTCGTTTTCCAGTAAAATTAAATTAAGCAAAAAGACCGCCGGTATGCCGCCGGCGGCCAATAATCTCTGTTCCGTTTCTGCAGCGGTTATTTGTAATCCGAATTTCTTCCTCACAGACATTCCGACGCTCTGCCTGCGCAGCCCAGCACCTTAAGTTTGTGCAGCACCATTTGTTTTATCGCCTCTCTGCCGGGGCCTAAATATTTGCGCGGGTCGAATTCGCCCGGCTTTTCCGCAAACACCTGGCGAATCTTCGCCGTCAAAGCCATACGCAAATCGGTGTCGATATTTACTTTGCATACCGCCATTTTGGACGCTCTGGTAATTGCCTCTTCCGGCACGCCCATTGCATCGGGCATTTTGCCGCCGTATTTGTTAATCAGATTCTTGAACTCCTGTAAAACCGAACTTGACCCGTGCATTACAAGAGGAAAGCCGGGAGCTTTTTTCTGAATTTTTTCTATTACATCAAACGCCAGTTTCGGTTCTGTCTTGAATTTATAAGCCCCGTGACTTGTGCCTATCGCCACCGCAAGAGAATCCACGCCGGTTTTCTGAATAAATTCTATTGCCTGGTCCGGGTTTGTTAAATGCGCCGAAACATCATCGACGCCTACAACGTGTTCCTCAATTCCGCCAAGCTGACCAAGTTCGCCTTCGACCACTACGCCGTGATCATGGGCATATTTAACCACATCTGCCGTGAGCTTTACGTTTTGTTCAAAAGGCAAATGAGAGCCGTCAATCATCACCGATGTAAATCCGTCCTGAACGCACTGTTTGCAAAGTTCAAAGCTGTCGCCGTGGTCAAGGTGCATACAGATGGGAATATCGGGGTTTTCCCTTACGGCAACGTCGATAATGGCACGCAGATAGCTCATGCTGGCGTATTCGCGGGCGCCTTTGGATATCTGAAGAATCAGCGGGGCTTTGGCCTCGGAAATCGCCTGGATAATACCCTGCGTTATCTCCATATTATTTACATTAAAAGCCCCCACGGCATAACCGTTTTTGTATGCCATCTGAAACATCTTCCTGCTCGTTACCAATGCCATTGAATATCCTTTCCTTTAAATTTTTAAAAACACAACTAAAATAAATCCAAAACTCGAAATTTGACTAAATTATTCCTCGACATGCGTGTTGCCGATACCCATATATCGCCGTGAACCCAGCGCAAGTTCCTTAACGCCTTCCGGCCATATACTAAGCATAACCGTCGTTCTGTCAAGGGTTTCGTCGTAATTAAAGGTAAAGCCGTAATACAGCCGGTGATAACGCCGGATAAGCCCGACGCAGGTATTCATATTTTTGCCGTAATCGGTGTCGTATTGCTGACTGTACAAAACGGTATAGCGGGCGCTTAGCTTGTAAGTGGTGCCGAACGTCAAAACATGTGAACCCTGTTCGCCGTCAATATCGGTGCTTCTGATGTACCGGCTGGACAGGTAATATGTTAAATTAGGCCATCGAGTCTGCGAAAAGCCAACGCCGAACTGCTCGATATTTGCCCCTTTTACATCGTAAACGCTGTCACTGTACAGTGTTGTCATATCGCTGAGCCGCCAGATGTAATCGGCGCTTATGGAATCCCGCCCGATACCGTAATCCTCAAAGCCCAGTTCGCTCAGGTCGGAATTAATCATCCCGGGAACGGCCATTGTCCTGAACGGTACAAAGCTCTTGTTCCACATAAATCTGTCAGCCCGCAGCAGCTCGGACGGATTGGGAACCCAGGTGTAATCCAAATCTAAACGCATCCAGTCAACAATTCGCTGCTTGCCGGCAGGCCCGCGTTTTGTCTGCCATACCTGGCTCAACCCCAAATTGACCTTGTCGCGCTGCTCAACTGCCGTTTCAGTTTCCTTGTAAAAAACGGCTGTAAAATTGGGTTTTACAATATGACGAATGCCGTTAATATCCCAGAAACGGCTTTTAATTGTCGGGTCGGTTTTCCAGAATTGCGTCGAGCCTCGTACGCCCGCTTCACCTATAGCTGCCGTACTTTCATCGTTTTGGCCGCCCTGAGCAGTCAAAATACTCCTGTCAAATCCCGCACGGTCGTCATAACCAAACATTGCAGCAGCAAACGGCACAAATTTAATAGGCCCGCTCGACAAAGGCATATCAAGTTCAGTTCTGTGCGAAGCAAAGGTAAAGTGGTCGCCCGGCAGATTGATACTTCGCGTATTGCTTATCCGCTGACGCAGCGAGCCGAGTTCCGAATCGCTGTATAAAGTCATTTTGCCGTCGAAAAGCGACTGACCGGCCAGATGGAATTCGCCCGACGGCCTTTCTTCAAGTACATCCGAACTATCGTTTATTCTTGCCTTGCCCAGCATTGCAAAGCCCCAGTTGTCCTTTATTCGCTTGAGATGAACAAGAGTTTCCTGCTCTTTGCCGATGTTATATTCTTCGCGATGGAACGACTCCATATAGTTTTCATCGCTTAAATAGCTCATTTCAAGCGTAAGCTGCCAGTCATATTCGAGGAACTGGCGATGCTGAGCCCGCACCCTGCCGCGTTCGGGTCTTGGCGGCTCGGATTCGCGGTCCCTGCTTAACTCGTCTTTACCCTTGTCATAAATGAAAAATGCGCTGATATTGCCGAAGGAATCATCGTTTTTATATTCCACTTCAGTGCCTGTGCCGGCGCCGTGTTCGCTGTAATAATCAAGCAGAAATTCTGAAGTCTGCCCCGGCGGCTCCTTGTATCCAAACAATCTTGCCTGATGCCACTCGGTCTCGACTGTCATACCAAAATCACTGTCATAGCCGGTTCGCGCCCTTTTAATAGGGATATCCGAGCGGTTCAGATTGCTCCGCATATACGGCCAGTAAAAAATAGTGTTCTGGTCGAGCTTCATTTTCACATTGTAAAGTTTGGCCTCATAAAGAGAGTCTCCAGGGGCTTTACCCGGAAGGGCAAGATTGGTCTTGTCGGTTATTATGATTTTTGATGCCTCGGTGCGAAACTGGGGCATATAAAATTCGCTGTTGGTAATAACGACATTTTCGCCGGTGAATTTATCTTCTGAAATCTGCCGCAGCTTTTTTGCATGCACATATATCGGAATCTCACGGCTCTGGTCGAAATTCCGCAGTGTTGCATTCACGGCAAGACCCTGCTTATGGTCAAAATCATAATACATTTCATCGGCGCGAATCAGCCGCTGCCCTTCGGTCATTACAATATTGCCGCGAAGATAAACTGCCACAATCCTTTCAGCCGCGGAGAACCCGGCCTCTTCGGTTTCGGTCGGGGTATTGGAATCTTCCTTTCCGGTGCGATAGAAAAGAACTGCACTGTCAGCCTGAAACTCAATGGGCGGCTTTTCATCCCCCTGCCTTTGCCAGATGTAAAACCTGCCGGTTACCGTCGCCACGGCAAGACCATCCTCGGACGTCTGTTCTGTTCTTTCGATTACCGGCTTGTGGCCTGCAATACCGGAAACATTTACAGGGTATCGAAACTCCGGTTTTTTCGGCAGCAATACAACAGCCTGCTCCGCGGCGGCAGCCTTTTTGTCTGCCCCGAACAGACCGGTCGATTTGCCTTTTTTCGGTCTGCCGGCTTCATCATCGGCATCTTTTTCAGGTTTGGGCGGTTCGTATCGAGGCGTCGCCCGAGGCGCCGGTATAATGCTGCCGACAGCGGCAATCGCCTGCTGATATAATTGTCCACCTGTAATATCTTCTTCAAATCGCTTTTCAGCCGTTATGAAAACCTCTCCCGGGACAGTAAATTTTACAACTAATGCTTCGGCCCCGTTAATGGTTGGCTCGGCAAATTCTACACCTGCGGCCAGATTGGCCTTTCCTTTATATACGGAGACCCTGCCGGAAAGATAAATAGTTGCCTGATATTCCTGGTTTACTGAACCCCGGAACTCTGTTTTTTGGGTTTTGAGCCAGACGACAGCTTTATTTGACCGGGCTTCATTGTCGCCAAATTCGAGCGTGAATTCGTCATCAAACTCCATTACGTAATCGCCGGGCGCTTTTTGCCAGGTTTTTACGCTTGTGCCGCGGATGTGCAGGTCGTCGCCGGCAAACGCAGATGTGCTGCTGCCTTCAATGCCGAAGCTGAATTGCGGTAATATCAACAGGCCCAGCAGAAATATTAAGTTGAGCGTCCTTTGCATCAAACAAAGCCTTTAGTTCACAGGAGCAATACAGCCGTATCCTTCCAATAAATACGGACGTCGCATTTTAGGGAAATACAGAATTATACCGATTTATCGGGCAGTTGCCACAAAAAATGCGCATAATAATACTGATAATTGATATATCGGCAATTTGGCTAAAATTTTAAATAGAATATATGCTGTCGAGCAGCATCAGGAAAGGAATTTTAATTTATACATAAGCAGACAACAATAAACAGTTGCCCGCTTTTGCTGCTGCGCAAGTAAATTTTTCAATAAATTTGCCGTCGGTCGTATCGGTTTTTCAGTTTAACGGCCAGCCGGGCGGACACAGTCCAAGCCAGTATTCTGCAAGCCACGTGTAATCTCTAAAATCGGCCCGACCGCTTTGGTCAAGGTCGCCTGCACCGCTGCTTAACCAGGTTTCTGCGAACCGTCCCAGGTCGTCTATACCGACCGTGCAGGCTGTAATCCAGCTTGTTTTGACTTTATAAGGCAGGGGGCTTTGTGAACTGAAATGTATCCAGCCGATATTTTCGCCCCACGCCCAGCCGTTTAAGCTGCCCTGACCGTCAATCGTAACGCCGTATTGCCGCAGTTCAATATTGTCGGGCGTAAATTTAATCCAGCCTGCATTTTCACTCCAGGCGTATCCGTATAACAAACCTGTGCCGTCGTTGAACACTCCGCCATAAGCAGGCGACAAATTTATCCAGCCGATATTTTCCGCCCATACATAACCTGTTATGCTGCTGTCGGTGATTGTTACGCCGACGCCTTTGTCCGGCTCGAAGTTCAGCCAGCCGACATTCTCGCCGTAAGCGAACTGTGAACCGTCATTGTCCGGGTCAATATTCTCGGCGGCCAGACCGGCCGTAAACGCCATAGCAACAATTATGAAAAATTTGCAGATTTTTAATTTCATAATCTTATTCCGCCTTGTTTGCCTTGAGATTCCAGATGTTCGAATAAGTAGCAATGAGCTGTCCCTGGTCGTCGTATAATTTATAGTCCCACTGGATTTTTCCGGATCGCAATGTTACCTCTTCCAGATGCGTAAATTCGCCGTTGCTGCGATAAGTGAAAACCGGCAATACCGAACCCACCAGTACGTTTGTGAGCGTAATCTTATGATAGACTAATCTCTGACCGGCAATTATTTTCGTGTATTCTATTACAACTGTGTTGATATAGTTACCGCTGGCGCAAAAAGAATACAAACTGGGCGATGCCTTGTCTATCTCCTTTAGAACACGGAATTCCGAAAAGACGACTTTAGTGCCTGTGCGTCCCCCCCCCGGTAGCGGCTGATGATACAGGTTGTTCAAGCTTATAGCTGGTCCAAAGCAGTTCAATCCAGTTCAGGTGCGACGGCTCGTTGGATTCGCCCGTAATGGCGGGATTACTGGTGATTTGCATATATGCACTGCTGCGCGGCTGTGCAGCCGCAAGCGGGCCAATAAGTCCGCCCAGCGAACTTAGCAAATTGTAAATTTCATCGAGCGTGTGCATAGTCGGGCCTGGAGCCGCAGGCGGCTCGAGATTGCCGCACTCGGCGGGCGTTATAAAAATCGTGCATAGCGGTAATAAAACCGTAATTGCAATTTGTATCGTTTTTTTGTTTAAGGTTTGCATTTTAAGTTTCTCCTTTTTTTATGCCGTGAAATTTACATTATTCAGCCTGTCCATTGTGAACTATATCCCATTCCTTAGGCGATGCACCGGTAATTTCCCACCTTATCAGGCCGCACTTCAACGATACCTCCTCAAGATGGGCATAACCTGTCGGTGTGGTTGTGCGATACGCCATTCTGCTTTTTACCTTTGTGACAACCGCATCCTGAAGCGTAATAATATAATAGGGCGGATCTGAAGGTCCGGTTGCGGACATAATCATAAGCGTTGCAGTTGCAAAATGTGTTCCTGCGGCACAGTGGTAATTCAAATCAGGGCTGGCGGTGTCGAATTCCTTGGTAATGGTCAGTTCCTGAAATTTCGGCTTAACGCCCCACGGGTCGTCAATCAGGTCTGAATTGTCGGATGCTGTTACTGCAAATTCAAAATGCAGAGTTTTCATTCCGCCGGGCGGATAGTTCGGCGGCGCAGCATAACTTCCGACTATCGGCGACAGATAGAGAACTGCGAACTGGCGA
>DYLR01000092.1 GCA_020721975.1 Blastopirellula marina
GCTTCGGATTTTTAGTCTGTTTCGTTTCCATATTACAAATAGCGTTGTAGTAATAACCAATACCCAATTTTCAATGCCCACAGAAAACGTATTTTGTGAAGCGTAAAGAGTCTTGCGAGATATGCTTCACGAATAATGCCTGGCGCCGTCGGATTTGGTTCCCGGTCATTTTTTGGAATTTTTGTCCACCGGCTTACTTTGAGATTTCATCTCGGGCTTGCTTTCGGTTTTTACCTCTGTCTTTGTTTCTGTTTTGGTTTCAGGTTTGCGGCTTTCAGCTTTGGCGGAATATTTATTGCGATAATCAGTCTGATAAAAACCCGAACCTTTGAAAATTATACCTGCGCCTGCGCCGATTAGTCTTTTTAAGGCGTCATTTCCACAAAGCGGACATTTTTTCAGCGGCTTTGTGCTGATTGACTGAAACTGTTCAAAACAATGGCCGCAAGACGCACATTGATAATCATAAGTAGGCATATATCATTGCTCCTATGGTTTGGTATCTGTGGTTTCATCATTTTGCGGTTCGCCGGCCGGCGGTTCAACGGCAGGTTTTGGTTTGGCGTTGACGACTACCTTTGCCGGTCGCAGCATCCGCCCGTTAAACATATATCCCTTTTGGAATTCCTCAAGTATTATACCTTCATCCTTGTCCGGGTCGCTGCGCTGCATAAGAGCCTCATGCATTGCCGGGTCGAATTTGCCGCCGACGGAAACAACCTGTTCAACGCCGAAAGACTTAAGAATATTCATAAACTGTTCATAAACAATATGCACGCCTTTGATTACCGCGGCCATATCCTGAGCATTTTCAGCTCCTGCCACGGCGCGTTCAAAATTGTCCAGTACCGGCAAAATAGAACGAATTAACGATTCTTTCTGGCTCGATATCGCATCGGCAATTCGCTTCGGCTCGCGTTTCTGAAAATTGGCGAATTCTGCGCTTAGTCTTTGTAGCTGTTCAAAAATATTCTGTTTTTCTTCGCGCAGTTTATGCAGCTCCTGTTCATATCTGCCGTGCTTATGATGGTCTTTGTGCCTATGCCCGGCGTGCTCGACAGGCTGTTCCGGCTGTTGCTGCTGCGAGTTTACATTTTCATTCTCTGCCATCTGCGATCTGAAATTTGAAATCTAAAATCTAACTTCTACTTTCCGTTATTCTTGAAATAATCCTTCAGTTTTTCAAAGAAGCCTTTGCTTTCAGGAAGGACGGTTTTATCTTCCGTAGCGGCAAAATCCCGCAGCAACTGCTGCTGTTTTGCGTTAAGCTTCCGTGGTATTTCAATATGCACGGCCACAAGCTCGTCGCCGTTGCGTCCGCTGCGCATGTTCGGCAGACCCTTGCCGCGAATCCGAAAGACATTTCCGTTTTGCGTTCCAGGCGGTATCCTCAGCTCTTCAGTGCCGTTCAGTGTCGGCACTTCAATCAGTCCGCCGAGTGCGGCCTGTGTAAAACTTATCGGCACAGAGGCTATTATATCCGCACCATCCCGCTGCAAAAACGGATGCGGCTTTACATGCACATAACAGTATAAGTCGCCCGGCGGACCGCCTTTTGTGCCGGCCTCGCCCTCGCCGGATATGCGAACGGCCTGGCCTTCGTGTACCCCGGCCGGAATTTTGACGCTGATTACACGTTTCTTCGGTTCCCGGCCAGAGCCTTTGCATTTTGCACAGGGATTGCTGATAATTTCGCCTGTGCCTCTGCATTGCGGACATGTTGAAACCATCTGGAAAAATCCGCCGCCTCGCGCCACCTGCCCGCGTCCGCCGCAGGCAGGACATTTGCTCGGCTTGCTGCCCTTTGCTGCGCCGCTGCCGGAACATTCGGAGCATAAATCCTGCCGGGTATATTCGATTGTGCGTTCAGTACCTTTTGCGATTTCAAGAAGCGAAAGTTCAACCGTTGTTTCAAGGTCATATCCGCGAGATGCTCCCCCTCGCGAACTGCGTCCTCTGCGACCGCCGCCGAAGACATCTCCGAATATGTCATCTATTCCGAAAAGATCTTCGAAGATGCTCCCGATATCCTGCCAGTTCATCCGGCTGTAATCGTGGATGCCTGCGCCGCGCAGACCGTCATGGCCAAACTGGTCATATCTCTGCCGCTTGTCTGAATCGCTGAGAACTTCGTAGGCCTCGGCGCATTCCTTGAATTTGGTTTCAGCTTCCTTGTCGCCGGGATTCTTGTCGGGGTGATATTTCAGCGCAAGACGACGGTATGCCCGCTTGATATCGTCAGCCGATGCGTTTTTTTCAACGCCAAGCACTTCATAGTAATCACGCTTGACCATAAACTCCAGACAAGATTAACCCCGCGGGCTAATGAACATCTAATAACTAAAAGCCTCTAACAAAATGAATCGTGGCACGGGCTTGGCGCCCGTGAATCACGGCCAGGATGGCCGTGCCACAGAAGACAAATTCATTTTGTTAGAGTCTCTAATACTACAGCGCGAATAAATTTCGAAAAGCACGACAAAAATAAATCCTAAACTCAAAATCCAAAATCCGAAACAAATTCAAAATTCCAAATCAAAATAACCAAAACCAACAGTTCATTGTCCTGGGGTTTTGTTTTGAACATTTTAATTTTGAATGTTCGATATTGTTTCGGATTTCGATATTCGGATTTCGAGTTTTATCTTACCGAACCTGCTATCGGTTCTTTTTCCTTGTCTTCATCTTTCAGTTCCGTGATGACGACATTGGTCGTGAGCATAAGACCCGCGACCGATGCGGCATTTTGCAGTGCCGTTCTTGCAACTTTTGCCGGGTCGATAATACCTGCCTGCACCATATCGACAAATTCATTGGTGATGGCATTATATCCCATATTGCCCTTTTCCTCAAGCAGTTTGGCTACAACAACATCGCCTTCGCCGCCGCCGTTATTTACTATCGTGGCCGTCGGAGTCTTCAGGGCATTGATGACAATATCAAAGCCGACTTTTTCATCGCCGCGAGCTTTCGATTTGGCTGCTTCCACGACGGGAATTGCACGCAGGAATATCACGCCGCCGCCCGGCACAACGCCTTCTTCCGCCGCCGCTTTTGTCGCATGCAAAGCGTCGTCGAGCAGGTCTTTTCGCTCTTTCATTTCGGCTTCGGTGGCTGCGCCTGCCTTTATGACGGCTACGCCGCCGGTGAGCTTGGCAAGACGCTCCTGTAATTTTTCCTTGTCATAGCTGCTGGTAGTAGTGTCAATCTGTTTGCGAATCTGATCGCAGCGGGCCTGAATATCTTTCTTTTTGCCGGCGCCTTCGATAATCGTGGTAAGCTCTTTTTCAACGACAACCTTCTTTGCCCTGCCGAGCTGATTGAGCTGAATCTTTTCGAGCTTTACGCCGAGGTCTTCACTGATAAGCTGTCCGCCGGTAAGAACGGCAATATCGCCGAGCATTGCCTTGCGTCTGTCGCCGAAACCGGGAGCTTTGACCGCACAAACCTTCAGTACGCCCTGCAATTTATTGATTACCAAAGCTGCAAGCGCTTCAGATTCCACATCTTCTGCAACAATAAGCAGCGGCACAGCAACCTGCGCTATTTTTTCCAGCAACGGGATAAGTTCCTGCACACTGCTGAGTTTCTTTTCATAAAGAAGGATATAGCAGTCTTCAAGAACCGCTTCAAGAGTGTCGGCCTTGGTCATAAAATACGGCGAAATATATCCGCGGTCGAACTGCATGCCTTCCACGACTTCTATTTCTGTTTGCAGGCTCTTGCCTTCCTCGACTTCGATTACGCCTTCCCTGCCGACGGCGTCCATAGCCTTTGCGAGCATTTCGCCGACCTCTTCGTTATTGTTTGCGCTGATTGTCGCAACCTTTGCAATATCATCATGGCCTTTTACAGGCTTTGAAGACGACTTGATAAATTCAAGGGCTGCTTCAACCGCCTTGTCGATGCCGCGCTTGACGGCAGTAGGATTTATACCGGCCGTTACCATTTTCAGGCCCTCATTATATATCGCCTCGGCCAGTACTGTTGCCGTTGTTGTGCCGTCGCCGACTATGTCGCTGGTTTTGCTTGCGACCTGGTTAACCATTTTAGCGCCCATATTTTTGAACGGCTCCGGCAGTTCGATTTCCTTGCTTACCGAAACGCCGTCCTTGGTTACCTTGGGCGAACCCCAGCTTTTGTGCAAAAGCACATTACGACCGGTCGGCCCCATCGTCACCTTGACCGCTGCGGAAAGCTGTGCAAGACCGTCTTTTAGCTGCGACCTTGCGACACTGTCAAACATCATTTGTTTTGCCATTTTAAAGCTACCTCCAGCTTTTTATGTTAAGTGTTATTTATCTTCAATTACGCCGAGAATATCACTTTCGCGAAGAATCTTGTAATCTTCGCCGTCAAGTTCGACGTCATTACCGCCGTATTTGCCGAAAAGAACAGTATCGTCTTTTTTTACTGCAATTGCAGCTCGTTTGCCGTTATCCATCAGTTTGCCCGGGCCTACTGAAATAACCTTGCCCATGAGCGGTTTTTCCTTTGCCGTATCCGGCAGAACGATGCCGCCGGCGGTCTTTTCTTCCGCTTCCTGTGGTTTTATTACTACTCTATCTTCCAATGGTCTAAGTTTCATATTTTTAACTCCTTCAATCATTTCTTATAAGTTTTATTGTTCGAATATTTTTCGTCTTCATTTAAGATTTTGAACCTGCCGGACTGGCCGGCAGGCTAAAAACTCCTAACTAAAATTACATATCATAATCGCCCATACCACCCATGCCGCCCATGCCACCGTGGCCGTGAGGACCGCCCGGTGGCATCGGTTTTTTCTTTTCTGGTTTTTCGGTAACAATGCAGTCGGTCGTCAGAAGCAGTCCGGCAACCGAAGCGGCATTCTGCAATGCGATTCGTGTTACTTTGGCAGGGTCAATTACGCCGGCCTCGACAAGGTCTTCAAATTTATCCTTGTCGGCGTTGTATCCGAAACCGCCTTTGCCTTCGATTACTTTATTGACCACAAGCGAGGCAACCGCACCTGCATTATCTGCAATGCAGTGGCACGGCATTTTCATCGCACGAACCACAATATCGGCGCCGGTCTTTTCATCGCCGCTGAGTTTTAATTTGCTTACCGCATCAATGCAGCGAATCAGTGCAACACCTCCGCCGGGTACTATGCCTTCTTCAATCGCCGCACGTGTGGCATGCAGGGCGTCCTCAATGCGGGCCTTCTTTTCCTTCATCTCGGCTTCGCTTGCGGCGCCTACGTTGATTTGTGCAACGCCGCCGGTGAGCTTGGCAAGACGTTCCTGCAATTTTTCGCGGTCGTAGTCGCTGGTTGTGGCTTCAATTTCCTGTTTGATTTGCTTGATGCGTCCTTTTATTGCATCAGTGCTGCCTGCGCCTTCAACGATAATTGTGTTATCGTTGTCGATGGTTACCTTGCGGGCCTGGCCAAGCTGCGTTAGTTTCACGCTGTCGAGTTCAATGCCCAAATCCTTGAATATTGCCTCGGCCCCGGTGAGGGTCGCAATATCCTCGAGCATGGCTTTTCGCCGGTCGCCGTAACCGGGCGCCTTTACCGCACAGACCTGTAATACGCCGCGAAGTTTATTTACTACCAGGGTCGCAAGAGCCTCGCCTTCAACGTCCTCGGCAATAATAAGCAGCGGACGTTTTGCCTTGGCAGCAGCTTCGAGCAGCGGAATAAGTTTTGTAATATTGCTTATCTTGTCTTCATAGACAAGGATGTAAGGTTTTTCGAGTTCGACAAGCATATTATCCGGGTTGGTTACAAAGTTTGGCGAAAGATAACCGCGGTCGAACTGCATACCTTCCTTGAACTCCAGTGTTGTGGCAAGGCTTTTGCCTTCTTCAACGGTAATTACACCATCCTTGCCGAGCTTCATAAAAGCGTCAGCCATTATCTTGCCGATTTCAGCGTCGTTGTTGGCCGATATTGAAGCGATGTTGACGATGTCGTCGCGCTTTGACAAATCGACGGGCTTTGATATTTTGGCAAGCTCCTTAATCGCAACTTCAACAGCCTGCTGAATGCCGCGCTGAAGGCTCATTGCATCTGCGCCTGCGGTGATATTGCGATATGCCTCTTTGAACATTGCCTCGGCAAGCACAGTAGCGGTTGTCGTGCCGTCGCCGGCTACTTTGCTGGTCTTACTGGCCGCTTCACGAACGAGTTTTGCGCCCATATTTTCGCGTTTGTTAACCAGGTCGATTTCCTCGGCGACTGTTACGCCGTCCTTGGTTACCGTCGGGCCGCCCCAGCCCTTGTCGATAATAGCATTGCGTCCGCGAGGGCCAAGCGTTGATTTGACCGCCGAGGCAAGCTTTTCAACGCCGCGCAGCAATGCCGCACGTGCGTCAACTTCAAATGCCAATTCTTTTACTGCCATTGATTCTCTCCTTGTTATATCTACTTAACTGTATATACACGTACATTAACCACCGCCGGTAGTGCAAATGCAATACCAAAACCGGTTTTCCTATCGGCACAAGCCGCGATAATTTTATAACTTCCGCTTTTTATTGGACTTACGAACATCAATGCCGTGAAGGTCTGTTCTGTATTTTTATGGCAAATCTGCCAGAATCAGCATGACATCAAAAGGCAAAACGCCAGGTTGGCAGGACAGATTTATGGGTGCCTCTAAAAATGTAAATAAACAGATTTTTCTGGTATTTGGGTATCTGTTAAAATAGACTATTGACGACTGGTATCATCAAAAAAGACTTTTATGAGTGAACAGTTCAGCATAACGCAGGATTACCAAAAATGTTTAACTGCCGAGTCGGTGCGGGCATTTCTTGAAGAAAATGCCAAAGTCCGGCTGGCGGACTGGCAAAAGGCTGCCGCAGAGCAAAACGGCTATGCAGAATATCTGCTGGGTTGCTGCTATGACTACGGCGTCGGCGTAAAGCAAAATGCCGTTACCGCATTTGAATATTATCTCAAGGCCGCCAATAAAACCATCCCGCCGGCTCAAAACGCCGCGGGTTATTGCCTGCTCAATGGTATTGGCACGCTGCCGGACGCGCGAGCCGCCGCCAATTTGTTTTTCAAGGCCGCCCATCACGGCAACAAAAACGCACAGTTCAATCTCGGCTGGTGCTATGACAGCGGCTGCGGCGTAGAGCAGGACTCGTGCGGTGCGGTCGAGTGGTATCTCAAGGCCGCCGAGCAAAATGATTGCGATGCTCAATACAATCTCGCATTACATTACGAAAA
>DYLR01000093.1 GCA_020721975.1 Blastopirellula marina
AAATACGACCGCGGACGGCTGCCGATTGAATGGCACGGCAGAACCATCACCGAAGATATGCACAAAAAAGACCTGCCGATAACGTTCTTCGGCGAAATTGAAACATGGGAACTGTTCAGAGAGTTTGAAGAGTTGGTGTATAATCACCTGGCGTAAAAACAGGGAAGTCAGTGAATATAAAC
This sequence comes from Blastopirellula marina, assembly GCA_020721975.1. Lineage (GTDB taxonomy): Bacteria > Planctomycetota > Phycisphaerae > Sedimentisphaerales > UBA12454 > DYLR01. Next base: position 183 of record DYLR01000093.1, read on the forward strand.
ATCCGGCATTAAAATAATGACCAATGACCAAATACGAAAATACTATTTGTGGAGAATAATATGAACTGTCATCAGATTGATTATAAAATCATCGGCGACGATATGCAGCTTGTTGAGGTTCACCTTGACCCCGGCGAGACAGTAATTGCCGAGGCCGGGGCGATGAATTATATGGAAGACGGGATAGACTTTGAAACCAAAATGGGCGACGGGTCGAATCCGGCACAGGGCTTTTTGAGCAAGCTCGGCGGCGCAGTCGGACGAGCTTTTATGGGTGAATCAATATTCCTTACGCATTTTACAAACCGCCGCGGCAGCGGCAAGAAGGCCGTCGCGTTTGCCGCACCGTATCCCGGGAAAATTATGCCGCTGGATATGAAGCATGCCGGAGGAGAAATAATCTGCCAAAAGGACGCCTTTCTTTGTGCTGCCCTCGGCACAAAATTGAGCATTGCATTCACGAAAAGATTCGGCGCCGGTCTTTTCGGCGGTGAAGGTTTTATACTCGAAAAAATCATAGGAGACGGGATGGCCTTTCTGCACGCAGGCGGCACAATAGTACAAAAGCAGCTTAACAATGAAACACTTCGCGTCGATACCGGCTGTTTGGTCGCGTTCACGCCGGGCATTAATTATGATATTGAATTTGTAGGAGGGCTGAAATCTATGTTCTTCGGCGGCGAAGGATTATTTCTCGCAACGCTTCGCGGCAGCGGGACAGTCGTTTTGCAGTCGCTTCCGTTTTCGCGTCTGGCCGAGAGAATTTATCGCAACATGCCCAGTCAGGGCGGCCGCAGAACTGATGAAGGCTCAATACTCGGAACGCTGGGCGATATAATCGGCGGCAAAAGATAATGGCACAGTTTGGACTGCTCAATTCAATAATCCTTGCCGGTTATCTGACCGGTATGATTGCCATAGGCATTGCGTTTTCCGGCAGACAAACCTCCACAGAGCAATATTTTCTCGCCGGCAGAAAAATGCCGTGGCTGGTTGTTGGAATGAGCATGTTTGCTTCGCTGACGAGCGCGTCAACATTTATCGGCGTGCCGGGTATGATTTACGGCGGGAATATCGCATTGCTTTTCGGCGTGTTAATCAGCCCGGTTGTCGCTCCGCTGATTATATTTGTGTTCTATCCGTTTTATCATCGCCTGCGGATTACCACCAGTTATGAATATTTGTCTTTGCGTTTCGGAAAGGCAGCCAGAATTACCGCTTCGGTTCTTTTTGTGCTTGCCCGGCTGAGCTGGATGGGCATAGTAATATATGCGCCGGCTTTGGCTTTGTCGCTGGTAACAAATCTGCACATTGCCGTTTCAATTCTTTTGATGGGCGTACTGGCGACAGTTTATACCGCACTGGGCGGTCTGGCCGCCGTGATATGGACTGATGTTGTGCAATTTGTGATACTTGTTGCAGGTGCGGCGTGGGTTGCGGTTGCACTTGGATTTAATGTGCAGGGAGGTGTGGAGGGGATTTTCAAAATATGTTCCGAGGCGGGCAAATTAAATGTAATTTCGGCAAAAATCAGTTTTACTGAAATGACCGCCGTTTCAGCCGCAATATTTTTCTTCTTCAATTTTTTGCAGGATTACGGCACAGACCAGGTAACAGTCCAGCGGCTCATTGCCGTAAAAGACCTCAAAAGCACCGCAAAGGCCGTTTTCTTTAATGCCGCCAGCGATGTGCTTATCAATGCCGTTTTAATATTTATCGGCATGGGACTGTTCGCCTATTACTCGATAAATGATTCCGCGGCCAATCTCGACGCGCAGCAAATGCTTCCGTATTATATTGTCAATGTGCTGCCTGCGGGCGTAAGCGGCCTTGTGATAACGGCAATATTCGCAGCGGCAATGTCGAGTATGGATTCGGGAATAAATTCCATTGTTACGGTAGCGGTGAATGATTTTATTAAGCCGTTTCGCAAAAAAATTGTTGAAGACCGCAAAGACCTTGCAACCGCAAAATGGCTTACATTGGTCATCGGTACGTTTTCAACAATTTCCGCTTTTTTAGCGCTCAAACTCAAATACATAATCGAGGCCTGGGGAACATATATGGGGCTTTTCAGTGCGCCGATATTGGGGCTTTTTTTGCTGGGAATACTGACACGCAGAGCGAATTTCACCGGATGGCTGATTGCAACAATCGCCGCGATAAGCACAACGATTATATTACAGAAAACAACCAATATGAACTGGGTCTGGTATTTCCCTATCAGCTTTTCCATTACGTATGTCATCGGGTATTCGGTTTCTGTGCTTATTCGAAGCAGGCCGGCAGATGCGGACTTGACAATTTACCGCAAATAACAGATACTTATCCTGATGGCAGAGTACGACATAAACATCATCAGGCCGCAAATAACGGCTGAATCGGTGAAATTTCGCGGCAGCGGTTTTGAACAGGCTCGACTGTCGCGCATTGCGCTCGGCCTGCGAACTCTGCACACGCTGGAAACAATGGCTGTGAACATTTACCGTTTCCAGATTACCCGCAAAGAAAGCGAACTGAATCGCCGGCTCATCGCCGCGATGTGCAACGAGATGACACATCAGCAGGATTTCAGCGTTAAACTTTATGAATATAAAATGCGGCCGAGTATTATTCGCCCGGCATACCGGCTTGTCGGAATAGCATTTGGTTTAAGCTCGCGCATTTTGGGGCAAAAGATGATTCTCAAAACAGGTATATGGGTCGAAACAAAAGCTGTAAGTCATTATGCCCATCTGCTTGAAACAATCGACTGGGACGAGGAAACGCGGAAGGTAATTGAAAAAGACCAGGCCGACGAAATCGGTCATATCAATTGCTGGCGCTCAATGCTTGCTTCATGAAAGGGAATATAATGTCCGTACCGCCGATAGTGCTTTCGACAATAGTTTGTGAGCGGGCTTTATTCGACGCGCCGACAAGGACTACAAGCCTTATCAGCATAATCGACGTGATAGCGTCGCCGAGTTTTCCGCTTAGGCTTGCAAACCTGGTCTTTTTTGCCGAGCTGACCAACGGACACGATGAAACGCCGTTTCGTGTGCGGCTGCTTACGCCTGATGAAAAGGTCCTCGCTGAACAATGCGGCAAAATTAAATTCGAGGACGTCAAGCGGAACGTTTCAATTGTACTGCATTTTCAGGGGCTGATGATGAGCGTTGCCGGCGAATATACTTTCCAGCTTTTCGCCGGCGATGAGCTGTTAAGTACGCGGCGAGTTGTGGCAGTGCAGGCAAAGCCGCCTGCTGCGCTGCCGAACCCGCCGCCGCTGATAAATCCAAAATAAAACTAATATTACAATACAATTAACCAGAAAAATTATATAACCTGTTTAGTAATAAAGATTTAAATCCGAAATCCGAAACAAACTCGAATATTCAAAACTGAAATGTTCAAAATAAGAACCTAAAACAAAGAATTCTTTGTTTTGGTTATTCTGATTTGTAATTTTGAATTTGTTTCGTATTTCGGATTTCGTGCTTCGGATTTGTGTAGTTCTGTTTTTCAAAAATTATTTGCGATGTAGAGTTAAGATTCCTGTGGATAACAAAATATGCGAATAGCGCTTGCACAAATAAATTTAACGGTTGGCGACCTGAAAGGCAACGCCGAGCGAATGCTCGCTTTTGCCGGGCGGGCTAAAACCCAAAATGTAGATTTGATAGTTTTCCCGGAACTTGCCGTTGCCGGTTATCCGCCGGAGGATTTGCTTTTTAAAAAGCACTTTTCCGAAGATAACCGCACAACGCTTGACTCAATTGCAGCCGGACTTCAGGGCATTTGTGCGGTCACAGGTTTTGCGGACCCTGCCCGCAACAGGTGTCACAATTCGGTGGCATTCATCCGCAGCGGCAAAATTGACTGTGTCTATCACAAGGTACAACTGCCGAATTACGGCGTATTCGACGAGCAAAGGCTTTTTTCGCCGGGACATTCGCCTTGTGTGATTGAAATTTCCGGCGTTAGAATCGCCCTGACAATCTGCGAAGACATCTGGCTGGCCGAGTGGCTTGAAAAATTTCTTTCGCCGTGCGGCAGAATAGACCTGCTGATAAACGTCTCGGCTTCGCCGTTCCACAGCGGCAAAGTTGCTCAGCGAAGCGAGGCGTTTGCCGCGTGTGCACGCAGGCTGAACTGTGCGGTGGCATACTGCAATCTCGTCGGCGGACAGGATGAGCTTGTTTTTGACGGCCAAAGTATGCTGCTTGACGCACAGGGCAATGTTCTGGCGCGTGCTGCAGCATTCGCCGAGGATATGCTAATATTCGATATGAAAGATTCAATCCCACAGGTAATAAAAGCCGCCTTTACCGACAAGGCCGCAACTGAAATTGATATAATTGCTGAAACTTACGATGCCCTGGTGCTTGGCACAGGCGACTATGTCCGCAAAAATGGATTTGGCAAAGTCGTTATTGGTTTGAGCGGCGGCATAGATTCGGCTCTTACCGCTGCGATTGCGGTTGACGCAATAGGCAAAGAAAACGTCATAGGCATAACAATGCCTTCCCGGTTTAACTCTGCAGCGACGATAAGCGATGCGGAAAAATGCGCACGCAATCTCGGTATTGAATTTCACACACTGCCCATAGGCGATATGCTCAGGGCATTCGACAATACGCTTTCGGCCATCAAAGGCTGGACGGACAAGGGGCTTGCGTATGAAAATCTTCAGGCTCGCATTCGCGGCACTTTGCTGATGTCGCTTAGTAATCAGTTCGGCTGGCTCGTATTGACGACAGGCAATAAAAGTGAAACAGCCGTGGGCTACAGCACGCTTTACGGCGATACGGCGGGCGGATTCGCCGTAATAAAAGATGTGCCAAAAACGCTTGTTTATAAACTGTCGCGTTATGTCAATAAAAAATACGGAAGCGAGATAATTCCTGACAGCGTGATTGACCGCGCTCCAAGCGCAGAATTACGCGAGAATCAAAAGGATACCGATTCACTGCCGGAATATGAAATTCTTGACAGGATAATCGCCGGCTATGTCGAGCAGGACCGTTCTGCTGCGGAACTGATTGCCGCAGGTGAAAGCCGGCAGGTAGTCAGCCGCGTGGTAAAACTGATAGACCGCAATGAATATAAGCGCCGGCAGTGTCCGCCCGGAATAAAAATAACGCCTAAGGCCTTTGGCCGCGACCGCCGAATGCCGATTACGAATAAATATAATGATAGGGTATGATTACAATTGTTGATTATAAAGCCGGAAACCTCACAAGCGTTGAGCTTGCATTTGCAAGTCTCGGCATAAAAACATTTATAACCGACAAGCCCGCCGACGTTCTTAAATCCGAGAAGATAGTTTTCCCCGGCGTCGGCGCAGCAGGCGCGGCAATGGATAATCTGCGCCGGCTCGGCCTTGATGAGCCGATAAAAAAGATGGTCGCAGAAGGCGTGCCTTTTTTCGGAATATGTATCGGAATGCAGGTGCTTTTTGATTTCAGCGAGGAAGACGGCGGCACAAAATGTTTAGGCCTTTTGAAAGGTTCAGTAAAAAAATTCAAACCCAAAGACCCGATGTGCAAAATTCCGCAGATGGGCTGGAATACCGTTGTGCAGAAATGCCGGCACCCTGTTTTTAACGGTGTCAAGGATAAAAGCGAATTTTATTTCGTTCACAGCTATTATCCGTCGCCTGCCGACGAAAATCTGATTATCGGAACAACCGATTATGCGGATGTAGTTTTTGCAAGCGCAGCCGGCAAGTCAAACATTATCGCCGTACAGTTTCACCCGGAACGCAGCGGCAGAATCGGCCTTAAACTGCTTGAAAATTTCGCAGTCTGGAACGGCGTATGCTGACCAAAAGAATTATTCCATGTCTTGATGTTCGCAACCGAAAAGTCACCAAAGGCGTGAAATTCCAGAATAATATTGACCTTGGCGACCCGATTGAAATGGCGGTAGCTTACAGCGAAGGCGGCTGCGACGAACTGGTATTTTACGACATAACCGCATCAGCTGAACGAAGAAAAATCGATATTCAAATGGTGCGTGATGTCGCAAAGGCGGTGCATATTCCTTTTGCCGTGGGCGGAGGAATTGAAACGCTCGACGATATGCGAGATGTTCTGCTGGCTGGCGCGGAAAAAGTGAGCGTCAATTCGCTGGCGGTTAGAAATCCGCAGATAATTGCACAGGGCGCTCGCCGGTTCGGTTCGCAATGTATTGTGCTGGGAATGGATCCCGTCGCCGTTAATGACAAAACCAAATTTCCAAGCGGCTATGAAATAACAACTCGGGGCTTTCGTGAACGCACCGGGCTTGACGCACTGGAATGGGCAAAAAGAGCCGAGGATTTGGGCGTCGGCGAGATAGTCGTCAACAGCGTCGATGCAGACGGCACAAGGCAGGGCTTTGAATTAAATCTTACCGCGATGATTTCCGGCAGCGTGAGAATTCCGGTAGTCGCAAGCGGCGGAGCCGGCACACCGCAGCATTTGATTGACGTGTTCACCACAGGCCGGGCAGATGCGGCTATAATTGCAAGTATGATTCATACCGGCCATTACACTATCAGGCAGATAAAAGATGAATTGATTGCCGCCGGAATAGCTATCCGAAAGAAATGGTAATTTTGAATTACATTTCCGCTAATGTAAGGCCTGAAGGATAATCTATCTTCGGCTTTTTATCCGTCATGCAGTTCCAGCTTACGCTTATCGGTCCCCGCGGCGTCGGCACCGTACCTTCAAAAACAGGCATAATTGCGGTTGCGGGACGAAAGCCGAACTTCTTAAAGCCCGGTTCAAGCGGCTTTATGCCGAGAATATAAGCCCCTGCTATATAGTTAAAAATCGCGCTCCAGCCGTGGCACAGACTGCCTGCCCGTGAAAACGCCTCGGCAGCGTCAACCGTTTCCCACAGCGACGTAGCCCCGGAAGCAACCATTTTGCCGTATTTGTCGAGTATATCGTCAATTACAAATCGCAGCGAACCTCG
>DYLR01000094.1 GCA_020721975.1 Blastopirellula marina
TCACTGCACCCACCAGCGTAAACGCAAATTCGGTGAACAGCGCACCTGTCAAACCACTCATAAAACCTATCGGCACATAGACCGCTATCAGCACGATGGTCATGGCAATAATCGGGTTGGCGAGTTCACGCGCGGCTTGCGTCGCTGCATCGAACGGCGACAACCCCTCTTCCAAATGGCGGCTGACGTTTTCTACCACAATAATCGCGTCATCTACCACCAGACCGATTGCCAGCACCAATGCCAGCAAAGTCAGCAAGTTAATCGAATACCCCAGTGCCAGCATCACCGTAAACGTGCCTACCAGTGATAACGGTATAGCAATCACGGGAATAATCACGGAGCGCAGTGAGCCCAGGAAAATAAATACCACCACCGTCACAATCAGAATCGCCTCTATCAGCGTTTTCACCACTTCACGGATAGATGAATTTACAAATTTGGTCGAGTCATAGACGATATTCGACTGTAAACCTTTAGGTAATTGCGCCTGTATGCCAGGCATAACCTTACGCACGCGCGCCACCACGTCGAGCAGATTTGCACCCGGCGCAACTTGAATACCGATATACACCGCTTTTTTGCCATCAAATGCCACGCTGGAATCATAATCATCTGCGCCCAGTGTCACATTCGCCACATCCTGCAAACGCACCACTGCGCCCGCACTCTGCTTGATGATCATCTGCTGGAATGCGGGCAGGGAGTTCAGTGCGGTCGATGCATTGAGATTAATCTGCACCATCTGCCCTTTGGATTGCCCGCTGGATGACAGGTAATTATTCGCCGCTAATGCGCTATAGACATCGGCGGCGGTCAAATTCACTGCCGCCAGTTTTTGTGGGTCCAGCCACGCCCGCAAGGCAAAGTTTTTCGCGCCCAACAATTCTGCGCTCTGTACCCCCTCCACGGCCTGCAATTTAGGCTGCACCGAGCGCAGCAGATAATCCGTCACCTGATTCGGTTTCAGCACATCGCTATAAAAACCGATATACATCGCAGCAATAGTCTGCCCCACGCTCACCGACATCACCGGCTTTTGCGCTTGTGGCGGCAGCTGGTTGAGCACCGCATTGACCTTGGTGTTAATTTCAGTCAATGCTTTGCCTGGCTCATAATTCAGACGTAAATTAGCTGTAATCGTACTCACCCCCGCCACGCTGCTGGAAGTCATGTAATCTATACCGTTCGCCTGCGCCACTGCGTTTTCCAGTGGGGTGGTGATAAAGCTGGCTACGAGTTTCGCATCTGCGCCTGGATAAGCCGTACTTACCGTGACTACCGCATTTTGGGTAAACGGAAACTGCAATATCGGCAACGTGCCTAATGAGCGTAGCCCTAACACCAGGATGACCAAGCTGATGACTGTAGCGAGGACGGGACGCTCAACAAATATATCGGTAAATTTGCGCATTACCGTGCGCGCAGGTGTACTCATTGGTCTTGCACCGTTGGGTTGGGATTATTCGCTGCGGGGATGCTGTTATTCACGAATACAGGTGAGCCATTGTGCAGCTTGAGCTGCCCTGCGGTCACGACTATTTCACCCGCTTTTAAGCCTGTTGTCACCGCCACCTGGTCACCACGCGTCATCCCCGTGGTAACAAAACGCTGCTCTACCGTTAATTTATCCTTGCCGTCCGCACCCTTGCCCGCAGATTTCACTACAAACACTGTGCTGCCGTAAGGGTTATAAGCTATCGTCATATTAGGCAAAGTGATGTATTGCTGCGCCGCGCCATCGCCTACGCGCGCGGTGGCGAACATCCCTGGCAATAACTCGCCATGGGGGTTCGCCAGCTTAACCCGTACTTTCAAATTGCGCGTTGCAGTATCGATTTGCGACTCTACGGCATTGATATAACCAACGTAAGTTTGATTGGGCTTGGCATTGCTCGCCACATTCACCTTCGCCCCTACGCGCACCAGATCCACCTGCCCCTGAGGGACGGTGAAATCGAGATTAATCGGATCCAGTTTTTGCAGGCTGACGATTGCCGTGCCAGGTGCCACATATTGCCCCAAATCCACTTGGCGTATGCCCAGCTGCCCCGCAAACGGCGCGCGTATGGTTTTTTGCGCTATCAGCGCTTGCTGCGCAGCGACTTGCGCTAATGCACTTTTGAGATTTGCAGCATCAGTATCCACCAGCGCCTGGCTCACCGCCTGAATTTTTAACTGCGCAACATCACGCTCGTAATTTTGCTTGGCTAATGCGGCACTGGCTTGCAATTGCGCCAGCTGCGCCATCAGCGGCGCGGCATTCAACTCGACTAACACTTGCCCGGCTTGCGCCATCTTGCCTGAATCAAAGCGTATCGCTGTGACTAGACCATTCACTTCTGCTGCCAAGGTTGCGCCCATTTCCGCGCGCAACGTCCCCACCGCTTCTACCGTAGGTTGCCAAGTTTCAAACTGTGCCACCGTAGTTGAAATCGCTTGCGGCGGATTGGCCTGCGAACCGATAGATTGCTTGATCATTTTATTGCGAAATTGCTGGAATCCGTAAATCCCGCCGAACACCAATGCCGCCACTGACAGCATAATGACCATGCGCTTCGTTGTACCTTTGCTCATTTTTTTGACTCCGTATTAGGGTAATTATTTAGCTGCAACCGTTGTGGACATGTCGTTTTGCCAGCCACCACCCATGGCTTGATATAAAGCCACCGTATCTGTCAGCCGCTGGGCTTGCGCTGCGACCAAGGTAATTTGTGTTTGCTGCGCCTGCTGTTCCGCGGTGAGCAGCTGCAAATAACTCACGCTACCCAACTTGAACTGTTGCTGCACCAAGCTCAACGCCGCTTGCGCAGACTGATTTGCGCTAGATTGCGCCTGCAAAGTTTGCGCATCACTTTCTAGCACTTGCAGCACGTCTGCGACATTGCGGAAAGCTTGTAACACCGTCACACGATAGTTTGCCGCCGCCGCATCAAAGGCAGCTTCCGAAGCTTTTATCCCCGATTTAAGCCCGCCATTAAACAAAGGCTGCACTAATTGGCTTGCCAGTCCCCAAACTATCGACCCCGCACCAAATAAACTCGATGCTGCCAACGCCTGTGAACCTAAATTGGCAGATAAATTAATTTGCGGATAAGCACTGGCAATGGCTACGCCATATTGCGCACTGGCAGCATGAAACAAGGATTCCGACGCGAGTATGTCAGGACGTTGACGCACCAGTTCAGACGGCACGACCACAGGCAATTCGGTCGGCAAATTAAAATCAGCCATAATGAATTGCGGCAACTGCGCTTCAGCAGGTGCTTTACCCACTAAAACAGCTAATAAAGTTTGTGTTTGCGCCCAACGTGTTTGCAATGCGGGTAACGTAGCGCGCGTTTGTGCAACCAGCGTTTGTAAACTCAGCACATCGCCTTGCGCTATCGCACCCATCTGATAGCGTTTTTGCGCAATATCTAATTGCCGTTGTTGCGCGGCGATGACGGTCTCAGTCGCTACAATTTGCGCATGATACTGCGCTTGCAGCATGGCAGTGGTCACGACATTCGCCGCCAATGTCAGCCGCGCACCTTGCATTTGATAACGTTGATAATCTGCCTGGGCGGCATAAGCTTCTAAATTTCTCTGATTTCCGCCGAACAAATCGAGGTTATAAGTCACATTCACGCCAGCGTTATACAAATCGTAAATTCGCTCGCCACCCGCTATGCCGATGCCTGAATTATTAGATTTCTGCCGCTGCGCACCTAATTTTGCGCTCACCACAGGATAACGCGTCGCCCCTGCTTGCGCGGCATAAGTTTGCTGGGCTTGCCGCAACGTCGCCTGCGCGGCAGCTAAACTGGGGCTGGCAGTCAACGCGTCATTAACTAAAGCGTCTAATTTAGCCGAATGAAAAGTCTGCCACCAAGCATCTGGCACTAACTGCCCCGCAACAAAATTCTGCGCTGCGCCCAATCGCTCTTGCGCCGCCGCAGTCGTCTGCTTGGCAGCTTGCGCGTTATAAGTTGCCACAGCAGGCGCTGCAGGTGCCTTAAAATCAGGCCCTACCGCAGCACAACCCGCTAACGACACCCCCGCTACCAGCGCCGAAATTAAACGCATTTTCATCATAGTGTTTCCTTTTTCCGTGCATGCGCACACATGGCCATTGCGCGTTCATCGGCTGGCGGAAATGCATTAAAATCGCTTAACACGCCCAATAATTTCCGTTGTGAGCTTTCTATTTGATTCTTTTCGGTCGCATCAAAACCCTGCCAAATAGTCTCATACACAGCCCACTGCTTAGGCATAATTGCCTCGACTAACGCCACGCCAGCGTCAGTCAGCGTCAACACAACTTTGCGTCTATCTTGCGCATGTTCACCGCGAACAAGCCAACCTTTCGCCACCATTTCATCGGCAAAACGGGTGATATGCGTGCGCGAAGCTGACACCACATAGCTCAAGTCGCTGGGATACAACAGCCGCTCAGGACTGGAATAAATCATCATCAGTGCTGTCCACATCATGTCATTAATGCCATAAGGCTGAAGATTATGGTTCATTAATTCCTGCAGCTTTTTCGATATCATCAATTGCATGCGCGACAACATCACTTCCTGACGCGGCTGCCCGGCGATTTGCCTGGCCACATGATCCATGCGCTGTTCAAAAACATTGAGGCATTGATTGCTCATACACGATAGCCCAGTAAAGATATAACCTCAGGAATAGTAACTTACGTTACTATTATTCGTCAACAAAATGCGCATTATCTGCCGACCATAGACCTGATTAGTACTCGACTCCAGCGCAGACAGCAAACCTGACTACGCGACTCCAGCCACTAAAAATGCATCCGCATAAATATCATTCATCGCGGCTTTAGCGAGATAAGCCTTTTTACGCGCAGTCTTAACCATATTCGGATTGCCACACAAAAACACGCGCCAGCCAGCTAAATTCGGATGTGCTGCCAGTGCAACATCCAGTGCGCGCCCCGCCTGATATTGCACAGGTACGTCAGCACCTGATATGCATGGAATATAGTGAAAGTTCGAACAATGTGCCGCCATTTCACGCAATTCATCAACCAGATACAAGCCTGCTGCATCATGGCTGCCGTGATACAAATAAATATCGCCGGCATGCTGCTGGTCAAGTGCGTCACGAACGATACCCATTAGTGGCGCAAGCCCAGAACCCGTGCCGATTAATAGCAGTGGCTGCTGTGGCGCATTTGGCAAATAAAAGCATGATCCCACGGGCGCACTAATTTGCACACTATCGCCCACTTTCAGCTCGTCATGTATCCAGTTGCTCACTCGCCCATCAGGCAAACGCCGCACATGCAGCCGCAAATAGCTATCTGTCGGTACACTTGCAAGCGAGTAGCTGCGTGCAATGCCGCTATCACGATACAAATTAATAAACTGCCCCGCCCGATAATCCTGCAACATCGGGCAATCCAGGCCCACGCATTTAACCTCGTCATTCAACTGACGGATCGCGGTAACCGTCGCCGATAACAGCCTGTCGGTGTTGTCGGCTAAGCTAACTGTCATATCCTCTGACGGATGACACACACAAGCCAGAAAATAATTTTGCGCCTGTAAGGTAGATTTCAAACCATTTTGCGCGGCGCTGGGCACATTCGCATCGGCTGATTGCATCATGCAGGTTTGGCACACGCCATTACGACACGAGAAAGGAATCGCAACACCCTGACGCGCCAGTGCATCCAACACGGTTTCATTCGCTTCGCATTGGTATGTTGAATCATTAAAATGCAACTGCGTCATGATATTCGACTCCTCTTTAACTTATTTCCCTAACACGTCATTGCGAGTGGTTTCGCACACTGCGCCGACTTCAGCAATCAATTCTGCAGGTACATTCAGCTCTTGCAACGAAGCGACAAGGTTCTCTACCACAGCATCAAAATGGCTGTCATTTAGGCCCCGCGCAACTAAATGTGCATGTCCCTTACGCATATCAGCACCCGTGTAATGCACAGGACCGCCAAATGCCATAGTCAAAAAAGCTTTTTGCTTGGCCGCCTGACGTTCCATATCCACATCATCAAAAAAATCGCTAATCCTGTCATCACTCAACACACGACGATAAAATACATCAACCGCAGCATTCACAGCAGCTTCACCACCAATTTGTTCAAAAAGCTTTGTACTCATTACATGACTCCCAGTTAACAACACCACACACAATATGATGCATAATAAATACATCTTAAGGTGACAAAAAAATAGGTCTAAGACCTCACGACGATGTAAAATCAAGCCTTAACAACCAGCCCAATAAGATACATTTAATATGCATGTTAATGAAAGCCACCCATCGCTGTCAAGCATAAGCATCGACTAATATGCAACTCACTCAATACACAGACTACTCATTACGCGTACTGATTTACCTCGCCATGAAAACGGATGGCATGACCACCATTACCGAACTCGCTGATTTCTATGCAATTTCACGCAACCATCTAGTCAAAGTCGTGCACCATCTGGCACAACAACAACTTATCCTCACCCAGCGTGGCAAAAACGGCGGCATGCGCTTAGCTCGCCCACCCGAACAAATTAAAATCGGCGATGTTGTGCGCCTGACCGAGCCGAATTTCTACATAGCAGAATGCTTTAACCGCGACAATAATCAGTGTGTACTCACATCCGATTGCCAATTAAAATCCATCCTGTATGAAGCCAATGCTGCCTTTTTAGCTACTCTGGATCGCCACACCATAGCCGACACCATAGCCAATCCGACCATACCGATTATCTGGCAAACCAAACAGCGCGCCGTCCTCACAGCAGACGATTAAGCATGCAGCTGTTTGATTTTTCAGGTAAAACATATCTCGCTACAACCCCGTGTAAGCCCGAATGGCCAGCGTAGCCAAAATGCCAACAATCGCCAAAATCCCCATTAGCATAAGTATGGTAAGCCCTTTTTGAGCTTGCTTAGCATTGCGCATATTCCACTTTCCTGAATCATTAAAAATTTATTTGCTTATTATCCATTACTTTCATATCATAATGGAATATAAAGATGATATTGTCTTTATATTAAAAACCGCTTTAGCATTCTGGTGCAGAATTTACTTGAGACCTTTGCACGATGTAGCGAGCGCAGTTCAGATGAGGCGGAAATCAGCG